>NZ_JBWZNA010000003.1:0-262910 GCF_056725885.1 Acinetobacter sp. GRABPA_MV_2 | reverse complement strand
CAGTTTCGCCAGACCATAATCGCCATTACCGGCATTGTTACTGACGATGGTTAAATCTTTAACACCGAGTTTAATAAGACCATCAATGAGTTCAGCGGGTTGTCCTGCGGTACCGAAACCACCAATCAGAATGGTTGCACCATCTTTAATCTGCGATAGAACCTCGCTTAGTGAGGACTTACTTTTGTCAATCATATGGAAAAGTCTCTTAAAACCGTAATGCACAAAATCGATTAGAAACGAACGTTCCTGAACGTCCGTTTCTTTAAGGAACAACTATGATTTTTTCGCGAATTGTTGTTTAGCAAATTTACCAATGGCATCCGCTAAAGCTTTCGGTTGCTCTGGAACTAATGCATGACCTGCATTTTTAATTTCGACTATCGTCACTCGATCACCTAAGGCACCTTTTAAAACACCTCTTAAAGGTTTAGGCGCGACTGTGTCATATTCTGGTTGAATATCTAAAATTGGTGCTTTGCCAGCAGCAAAATAGTCATCTACAGGAGTGTTATTACGCGCATAACCTTGTGCATCGTGTGCTTCGTGGTGCCAACCAGTTAGCCATACGCGCGGATCATTCATTGGTGCAAAGAATGCACGTTTTAAATATTCAATACGCTTAGCTTCTGGAAGCTCTTCATTTCCAGCATTATCAATCGCTTCACGAATTTCAGGACTAATTGGTTTACCTTTATATCCCTCTGGCACTTTACCTGCGGAAGCACCTGCCAACACCACACCTTTAACCAAATCTGGACGCTGTGTTGCGACCATGCGGGTTGGGAAATTGCCCCATGCATGGCCAACTACAATTGCAGGACCAGCTTTAAAATGTTCGATCACTGCTGCAACATCATTTCCATAATCTTGAATATGCAGTTTTTCCATTGGACCACGGCTTAAACCAATTCCACGAACTTCAGGTCGAATCACTCTAAAGCCTTGTTTAACTAAATCTTGTGCAACTACATCATAGTCACGTACAGAACGTCCTAGTGACGACATAATCACAATGGTTGGCCCCTTACCTTGTACATAAGCTTGAATAGAGACATCACCATACTTTACCATCTCATAAGGCACATTGCTTACCTTAGAGGCAGCTGCCGTATGCGTTGCTGGTGAAACGTTTGTTTGTTTTGCTTCCGTAACCGTTGCTGTGGCTAATAATATTGCTGTAGATAAAATAGCTAAGGTTTTATTCATCTTAATCAACTCCATGTTTTAGATGATTGTGGTTTAAAAATTAAATAAGCAGATTTAAGTCAACTAATTGGCTGAATATACTTGTTTGGAAAATTTGGCTATCGCATTTGCCATCGCTTCTGGTTGTTCTGGTACCATCGCATGACCTGCGTTTTTGATGACCTGTTCAACAACTCGTTCAGGTAAATACTCTTTCATTACATTTTTGACGACAACGGCATCGTACTCTCCTTGTAAATCAAGGATTGGAACCGTTTTCCCACCCGAAAAATACTCATCAATTGGCGTTACAATTCGTGCATGAGCTTCAGCAGCATGGTTTTTTTCATACCAACCGTTTAACCACACATGTGGATCATTCATAGGTGCGAAGAAAGCTTGCTTTAGATATGTGATACGTTGTTCTTGAGGAAGCTTATAATTCCCTGCGTTATCAATTGCATCACGTAAACGCCCATACGGTTTTTCAGTTGAATCTTTAGGTAACTTACCTGCTGAAGCAGCGGCCATGACAATACCGCGAACCAGATCTGGTCGATCAGCAGCAAGCATACGTGCAGGCTGACTTCCCCAGGCATGTCCAACGACTACCACTGGACCAGTTTTTTCAGCATCCAAAACTAAAGCAACATCAGCAGCAAAATCGTGCAGAGTTAAATTCTCTAAAGGCCCTGTACTGCCATTGATGCCTCTAGGTTCAGGACGTATTACCTTAAAGCCTGATTTTGCAAGATAATCTGCAACAACATCAAAATCTCTAGCGCCACGGCTTAACGAAGGCAGTAATACAATTACGGGGCCCTTCCCTTGTACATAGAACTCAATTGAGACATCACCTTGTTGGATCTGCTTTTTATGAACAGAGAAATTTGAAATTAAATTTGCTTGATCCATATTAGATTCAACCTTATCAAGACTTGAGCATCCCATGAGGCTCAATGATGTCGATAAAATTGCAGTTAAGTATTTCTTCATAGTGATTCCTCACTTGCCAATTGGTTCCAAACCACTGTTGGTCAAAATACTTGCTGCTTGTTTAGATTTTAAAAATTGTACAAATTGAGCTGCGATTTCAGGATGTTCAGCTTTTTTAGAAATCACTGATGAAAACTTACTAACGTATTGCAAACTTTCAGGTAAAGGTGCAACAAAGGTAATCCCTTTAGTATGCTTAAGCTCACTAATCTGTTGCATTCCCACATCAGCCTGATGTTCTGCTAACACTTCTCCGACCAGTTTTTTACCTGGAACCTCAAGCCCTTTTGTTTGCATTTCCTGTTCAATATTCAATCTTTTGAATAATGTTGAGCGGATATAGACACCACTTGAACCTTGAGAGTAGGCAACTTTTTGGGCTGATAATAAGGCTGCCTTTAAGTCTGCTTCATTTTTTAATGGTGGTACTTTAGTACCTTTACTCACAGCCAAACCAATTTTTGAATTTGCTAATTCAGTACGACTAGATAAGTCAAAATTTTGACTTAATTCATTAGATTTAAGTGCATCATCCAAAATGATAGCCAAGTCCATTTTTTCATTGTTTTTAATTCGCATTGGTAATGATTCAGGAGACTTTCCGGCAGATGGCCCCCATTCGATATGAACCGTATTTCCAGTTAATTTTTCATACATTGGAATAAGAGTATCCATCGCACCATGAAAAGAACCAGATGCAATAACATTTAATTGCGCTGCATGTGCTGGCACGACCATAGCAATTGATAAGCCCATTCCTGAGACTAGTTTTTTTAAACTCATTTTTAACTTCCTTTTAAGTAAAGAAGTATTCAGTCAATGAATACTTCATTGGTTTTAAAACATTAATTTTCTCTGAAATATAAATTTCGTGGATTATCGACAAATACGGCTTGTATTAATTCAGGCGTATCGAGTGCTTTTAATGCAAACTTTAAAAGCTCATCATCATGAGGAACCTCACCTTTTACATTTGGATGAGGCCAATCTGTTCCCCACACCACTCGGTTTGGTGCAAGTTTGATTAACTTCTGAACCCAATTCAGTGAAGCCTCCCAAGTGCTGGCAGGCTGTCCATTCATTGCACGGTCAATTCCGGAAATTTTTAGCCAACGCTTCGGATTCATCATGACTTGTTGCAACTTGATAAAAGTATTTTCTGCATCTTGTGAATCAAGCAAATTAGGTCGTGCCATATGATCAATCACAATATCGACATCTATGTCTTGCCAAGCTTCAATCGCTGGGAAGATATCCTCAATTTTTCCATGTATCTGAATATGAAATCCGAGCTTTGCAACTCGTTCAACCAAACCACGTAATGCTTGCGGATCACGGCTTCCAGGCAAATGCCCTATCATGTTAAAGCGAATGCCACAAATTCCGCCGTGCTTTAATTCAACAAGTTGTTCATCTGTAATATCGTGATCTACTAAAGCAACTCCTCGATAATTAAAGTTACTTTGTTCAATCGCATCTAAAATGATGAAGTTATCTGAACCATAGGCAACAGCTTGAACAAAAACACCGTGTTCAATTCCTAAACTTTTGTGTAATTCAAGCAACTGCTTAAATGTTGCTGGTTCAGGATGATATGCAGCATCTTCAGGTAACGGAAAGCGATCAAAAGGCCCGTATATATGAAAATGGCAATCCCATGAACCTTTTGGCAAATTAAATGACATAGTACTTCCTAAACAAATCTTATTAGGTTCAACAAATATTCCATGTACCTCACATATTTGGAGTTACTCAGAATTCACCTTAATCACAACGTGCAGTCATTCCGCCATCGACCACAATTTCTGTTCCAGTAACAAAACGCGCTTCATCACTTGCAAGAAACAGCGCAGCAAAAGCTGTATCACGCCCATCTCCCATAAAACCCGCGGGAATTCGCTTTAAACGGCTTTCGAGCAATTGATCAACATCACCACCTGTACGTTGCCCTGCTAAACGAACTTCAACCATCGGGGTATGTAATTGACCAGGCAAGACAGTGTTTACGCGTATTCCTTTAGGGGCATATTCGACAGCAGTCACTTTTGATAATTGAATAATCGCGGCTTTACTTGCTGCATAGGCAACTTGTGGAGAACCTGTAAAACGGATTCCAGAAGTTGAAGCTGTATTTACAATCGACCCACCGCCTTGTTGCTCCATATATGGAATGGTGTGCTTACAAGTTAAAAACACACTTTTTAAATTTAGGTCGAGTTGTTTGTTCCAACCCTCTTCAGATAAAGCAACAGCTCCACCAGCGGCAGAACCACCTACGTTATTCACTAAAATATCGACACGACCATATTTCTCTACACAGGCTTCAACCATCGTTTGAACTGACTCGCTGTCAGTCACATCACACGCAAAAGGTGTCACTTCACCATTAAAGTTTTGAATACGATTTAAAGTTTCATACATGGCATCAATCGAACGATCTACAGCAAAAATTTTTGCTCCTGCTTTAGCAAAAAGTACTGCCGCCGCACGACCTTTTCCCCACCCCGGACCAACACAACCTGCACCAGTAATGATTGCAACTTTGTCTTGCAAACGTCCTTGAGGATTAATTTCATCAAACATATTAAATTCCTGCTTCTGGGGTTGGTAATTCAGGAGTTACACCTGCTGGTGGTGGAACTTCGAAAACATTAATCGTCATAGAAATAAGGGTGTAATAGCCTGCAATCGCGACTAAATCGATTAATGTATCTATCCCAAGTAGTTGCTCTATTTCTTGATAAGTCTGATCAGAAACCCTTTTGGTCTCGTGAAGTTCACAAATAAACTGATAAATTAATTGTTCGTCCTTATGAATAAATACGGGTTGCTCACCTAAACGAATGGCTTCAATAACGTCTGTACTTAGGCCAGCCTCAATTGCATATGGTTTATGAGCAGCCCATTCATATTCAGCGAGCCAGTGTCTACCCATTAGTAAGATGGCTAATTCACTCAAACGCGGCTCTAAACAACTATCGTATCGGCAATATTGACCAAGACTTTGTGCCAAATTGGCTAACTTCGGATGATGCAACCAGATCGCTAAAGGACCTCGCACCCCTTTACGTGGACCGCTTGCAATTGCATCGAAAACAACTTGTTGTTCAGCAGTTAAATGTTCTGGGTCTATCGCTTTTAAACGCATGTCTATTCTCGATATAAGAAGTTGAGATAATTAATGAGATTTATCTAAAACTTGACTTGATTGATTTGAATCGGAGGCTAATGGTGTCTCTACCAAAGAATCTTTCGCCCGTAGCAAACTACGTTTAGGTCTCTTACCTGTTTGTTTTTCAAAAGCATCAGCATCGAAAGCATTTTCCCAACGAGCAACCGCATAGACTGCAAGCGTGTTTCCAATAATGTTGGTAATTGCCATGATAGTTGCCATAATTCGGTCAACACCAAATAACAGTCCCAAACCACCGAGTGGTAAAGTTTTTACAGACTGTAAGGTCGCCGCCAACTTAATAAAAGCGCCGCCAGCGACAGTAGTTCCGCCTTTCGATGTAAAGCTTAAGATTGCTAATAAAACCAACTGGTCGATTAAGCTCAAAGGTGTGTCAGTTGCTTGTGCAATAAAGCCCACCGCAATTGCCATATATAAAGCTGTGCCATCTAAATTAAAGCTATAACCTGTAGGTAATACGAACCCGACAACAGCCTCATCACAACCCGTTTTTTTGAGCTTTTCAATCAGTTTTGGAAAGGCAACTTCACCTGATGCTGTACCGAACACCAAAAGTATTTCGTCGCGAATCACTTTTAAAATGGTGAGAAAAGGTAGACCAATAATCCATGTCACTGCACCAAGGGCAAACACCATAAAGAAGAAGCATGCTGCATAGAAAACACCAATTAATTTCATTAAATAAATGAGTGTTTCACCGCCGTAACTACCAATTGCAGCCGACATCGCACCAAATGCACCGAGCGGAGCAAGTTTCATAATAAAGCCGAGCATCTTGAACAAGATGGTTTGCGCTTCATCAATTCCTTTAACAATTACAGAGTCTGGGCCACAACATAAATTGATAGCCATACCCGCTAAAATCGAAACAACCAATACTTGCAATACGTTTCCGGTCGCAAAAGCATCTACGATGGTGTGCGGAATCATATTTAAGAAGAAATCAACCGCCGAAAGTGTTGCTGAACCTTTTGCCGCATCAGGTTCGGCTAAATCGGTTGCATGAAGTCCTGAACCGGGCTGCAACACATTGACAAATACAAAGCCAATCAGCATTGCTACAGTTGTTAGCACTTCAAAATAAATAAGTGACTTAACACCCAAACGGCCCAGTTTTTTCATATCTTTAATATGAGTTAAACCATGAACCAAGGTAAGAAAAATCAAAGGAGCTAAAAGCATTTTGAGTAAAGCAATAAATGCTTGACCTAATGGCTTCATTGCCTTTGCCCATTCAGGAGAGACTAAACCCAAAATAATGGCAGCAATAATTGCAATAATTACCTGCACATGTAGTTTTTTTAACATGTCGAATTCCTATATCGAAACTTTAAAATGCTTGTGCTTGAACACATCCCTGCATTTTTTGACAAACGAATCCCCTATAAACAACATTCATATGTGTTTAGATTTAAATTTAACGGGGGGTTCAATTGTCTAGCGTGTTTAACTCATCGAAAAGCTAGATTTAAAAGATAATCTGTCATAGAATCAGTCCTTAATCATATTTTCCCAAATAAACCTGATCAATCCCACTTGCTAGACCAGGTTAAAAATCAACAATGATATCAATAACTTTTGACCAAAAAATTGATATATTTTGATAAAGCATCACGTAAATAAGAACCTTATCTATTACTTTCCATACAAGTTCCGTTCATTACGTCTGAATTCATTGTTATATAATCACCATCTTTATGGAATAGGATTTAGGCACTATCAGATATGAATGAAATTAATATCGAACAAATCGACTTAAATCTTTTGAAGTGCTTTGAAATCCTATATGAAGAGCAGAATGCTTCGCGTGCAGCGGAACGTTTAGGAATTACTCAGTCTGCGGTCAGTGCATCTTTACGACGTCTTAGGGATATTTATCAAGATCCACTTTTTCAACGGACTGGTCGAGGTCTTGCACCCACTACTAAAGCGCATGCTTTGAAACCATTAGTCAGCAATGCTTTAAGTATTTTTAGGGAAACATTGTTGTCACTACCCAATAATCACAATAACCTACAGCAAAGAATTATCACGATTGGTATGTCTGATGATTTTGAAATTGCATTTGCACAAGAAATTATCGAACAGGTTAAATTAAAATTTCCCCACTACAGAATCGTAATTAAACAGACCTATACACATATCATTGCTGAAATGCTGGTAAAGCATAATGTTGATATTGGAGTAACCTCTGGCGGAATCTATTACCATTCTTTGTACCGAGAATTAATGGTTTTAGGTGATTATTCTTGTTTGGTGACTCATCCTGAAGATGCGGTTGAACTAACCTTAGATAAGTTTTTAAGTTTTGAACATTTACTGATTTCAAATACGGGTCAAATCGGGATTGTTGACGAACATTTAACGAAATTAAATAAGACCAGACGGATTTTTGCCTCTACTTCTCACTTTGCTGCTATTCCATGGTTATTAAAAAGAAAAGGAACGGTTTGTACCCTTCCCACCCACGCTGCAAGAAAAATTTCCGAAATTGTACCTGCCCTAATTTATACAAAATGTCCAATTTCGATACCAACCTATCCAATGGTACTTTCATGTCGAAAAACATCGCTAAAAGACAAAGCGATTTTGGATGTACAAGAAGTCATTAGGTCAATTATTAATAGTTATAAATAGGATTGTTTTATACATTGGAATTCATTGATTTAAGCACTTGCATTAAACCAACCCCGCAAAAAACAATCCAACACCTTTTCTCGCTCGGTTGTCTCATCCGAGCTTAAAAGCTGAATAATTGCACCTTCGATCATATATAAAAATAATTTGGCATCCTGAAAAGTTGCATCGTTTTTAAGTGTTCTAAGTTGGCTATAAATTTCATTGATGAGCCACGTTCTATATCTCACTGCGGTGATATAGGCTTTTGGATAGGTCAGTTTCGTTTCAAAAATTGCTTTAAATAATAAATAGTACGGCCCTTCTACATCGCTATGTAAGAAATAAAGTTTCTTAAGTGTATCCTTCCCGTTTGTACTTTGATCGTACTCAACCATTGAAACTACTTTTTCTTTTAGCCTCTCTTTTTGCACGATCAAACAGATTTCAATAAATCGCTCTTTAGAATGAAAGTAGTTATAAAAAGTTGCTTTTGGAGTGTGAGACTCTTTCACGATTCGGTCGATGCCCACTATGTGAAATCCGTGATGGTGAAACAAATGAATCGATGTATTAATAATTTGGATCGCACGTGTTGAGAGAACTAAATTTGGCATAGTTTTACCGTTTTAAAATAAATTTTTTGTATATAAACGAGATACTTTTTTGGGAGAAAAAAAGGCATAGCAAAGCCGTAAGACTGTGCTTGGCACATCTCAAGTTTTATAGTTAATGCAAGTTTTTTGAGCCGTAATGACTTAAAGCCTGAAAACCCTAAAGGTCATCAAGCTGCTTTAAATTTTTAAGTTGTGTCGTTATAGCTTTTGGCAAAGGCTGCCAAGAAATTATGAATGTGCAAAGCCAACTCCTTTTTATTGGGAGTTCTGCCAGACATTTATAGAATTATGGTGGCAGAACGGAAGAAGGTTGACAGACTAGTATTATCTCAAACTAGCACACCCGAGGGTGTCCCTCTCCCGTCCTACCGCTACGGGAAAGGGACGAGTAGCTACCACACAAGACTATTCCTCAGAAGAAATAACTCTGATGCGGGAGATAATATTCAGCCTGTCAAAGCCGGCTGGCAATGTGGCCAGCAGGCAAAGGATAGTGCTCTGCCCTATTGCAGTCAAGCACACAAAATGACATTTGTTTTAAATTAGATCATTAAAAAGTAAGGATAAATAATAAATAAGTGATTGTTTAAGTGGGGTTTATAAAGGTGAAGCTTTAGACAAATGTTTCTTTGGATATTAGCCCCTACTCTTTATTATTAAAGCTAAAGCCATGAGATGGCTATATGGGTTTATATAAGCTAATAAAAAACCGCGAAAGCGGCTTTTAGTTTGATATTTTTCGATATTCATTATAAAGCATAATAAGTCCACCAATTAAAATGAAACCTAACCCTAATAGCTTTAAACCATCTAACTTTCGTATTTGCACTCCAAGTAAACCAGTGCTATCAATAATTGTTGCAAAAAGCATTTGTCCTAAAAAAACCCAAAGAAGAGTACTCGTTGCTCCTATTTTTGGTGCTGCGATAAACATACAAAGTATGTAAAGCGAACCTAAAAAACCAGACATCCACATCCACCAACTGGCATTTTGATAAGATGGGGGTTTAATACCGCCATCTATTAATAATGCAATGATAAGAGAAGCAATAGCTCCACCTATATAAAGATAAAAGGTAGATTGTATTTGGGTTGCTCCACTCGTATTTCTAAAGGCATTTACTATTGCCAGTTGTAGAGGGACAATTAATCCACCTAATATACTAATAAACACATAACTAATATTTTGCATTCTTAACCTCTAAGTATAAACTACTCCAAAATTCATCGAGAAGTTCAAGAAACTTATTAAAGCCAATCATGAATTTTTCTTTTTTGGAATCAGTATCAATTATTGACCATATTGTTCTATTCAAATCTTCGGCATGCCGAGCTTCAGTTCCATCTAAATGAATATCATAGAAATATGAAACATCTACCCATTTTTCGTCTGAAAATAAACTTTTATTTTGCTCTGCACCTTTAACAAGTAGTTCTAATTGAGGTAAAGCATGAATTTCCTGAGCAAGAGCAGCACCTAACATAATATAAAGATCACTATTAAAAAGTTTTTCAGACTCATCTTTTAAGATCATTGTTTTCTGCAAACCTTTACCATATTTTAGTTCTTTTTTATATACAACTTGACTATAAGAATTTATAGATTTAGTAAAAAGATAAGCTTGGGATTGGCCATCATCCAATCCCTTTTCCTCTGCAATATTTAATTCGAAAGCTTCAATAATTTTTAGAATATTATCATCTAAATTATTATCTTGCTCATTTTTTGCTTTTAATATATTACAGCCCAAATCAAGACGATAAGCTGTAGGCCCTAGCCAATGTCTAAGATTATTAACAAAAATATTGTATTGTTTATAACTATATTCATTACTATTACTAGACCAATTAAGAAGGCATTCATTTTGCGCAACTTTTTTTGCTGTTATTTGCAAGTCATTATAATTCATAAATTTTCCTCATTTTTCTTAAAAAAGCTAATAAGTTCAATTTATTTAAATATAAAATAATATTTAAACATATATATTATTTTTGAAAATTGTTTCAATTATATGTCACATTAATTTATTTTTAGTCATTATATATTTACCAACATTGCACTAAAATAATGCACTTATTATCCTCCACCCTTTATGGGTGCAATTTTAATTAAATAATCACTAAATATTTAAAAAATTAATTTTTAAATTATATATTTACAGTTATTTATATTCCTAAATTTGGCTATTAATATAAAATATGAATTTATAAAACCAATAAAAAAAGCCCTAAATCATTATAGTTTAGGGCCTTTTAAGTCATGTAAAGCTTTTCGAGTTTATATGACTTTAAATCTTGGTAGGTATATCCAGACTCGAACTGGAGACCTCTACGATGTCAACGTAGCGCTCTAACCAACTGAGCTATACACCTAGAATGGAAAGCATAATATTCATTTTTCAAAAGCAAAACAAGTGATTTACCATCGAAAAAAATACAAATGAGCAGACTTTAAGCAAACTTTTTTTCCTTTTCCAAAAAAGAAAAACGGTACATGGTTTAACCATATACCGTTTCTTTAGCTGACTATTAATCTCAACTTAACAAGGGCATTTCTTTAAATTACCGCCTGCCGATGGATATCTCGAATCAACACAATGACGGTAGAAAGTCGTCGCATCCATTGGAGTTAAATCAGGATGATGAGCTTTCATGTGCTCCAGATAAGTTTGATAGTCTGGAACCCCAACCATCAGTCGAAAGCTTTGCTGCAAACGCTGCCACAAAGTTGCAATACGCGACCAGTTCTTTGGAGAAAGTAATAGCTCTTTTTGCGAGAGCACTGTCATTTTGATGATTTTCGCAATAATGACAGTTCCATTTTTTGCAAATTTAAAATTCATCATTACTCTCCTCGTGGGGTGACCACTTTCGGATCAGCATATACAGCTGGTGCTTCATGAGCAGTTGGTGTCGGGCTTGCTAACGCACGGCGCACAATACCAATCGCAGCAATTACCATCACAATCGCAACGATCATGAAGAAGCCACAAAGTGCAGCGTTGATTTGGTTTGACATCACAATCGTCTGCATTTCTTCAAATGTTTTTGCTGGTTTAAGAATTTCACCACGCGCAATCGCATCTGAAAATCTATTCGCTTGTGCTAAGAAACCAATCTTTGGATTTTCGTGGAAAATCTTTTGCCAGCCCGCAGTCATACAGGTAATGAACAAGAAAATTGTTGGGAAAATCGTTACCCATACATATTTTTCTTTTTTCATTTTAAACAGAATGACTGTACCCAAAATGAGTGCCATTGAAGCCAACATCTGGTTACCCACACCAAATAAAGGCCAGAGTGAATTGACACCACCTAACGGATCAATCACACCTTGATAGACGAAGAAGCCCCATCCACCTACCGCAACAGCAGTACCTAGCAAATTACCAAAGAATGAGCTTGAAGATTTAACCGCAGGAATAACAATACCCACAGTGTCTTGCACCATGAAACGACAAGCACGCGTACCCGCATCGACAGCAGTTAAAATGAATAATGCTTCGAATAAAATCGCAAAGTGGTACCAGAACGCCATCATTTGGCGGCTGTTAAAAATTTCCGAAATGATATGTGCCATACCAATCGCAAAGGTAGGCGCACCACCTGTACGTGAAAGAATCGAGCTTTCACCTACTTCTTGAGCCAATACTGTTAGCATTTCAGGCGTAACGACAAAGCCTAAATTACGCACAGCTTCTGCCGCAGATTCTACAGTTGTACCGAGTACAGCCGCAGGCGCATTAATTGCAAAGTACACACCCGGATCTAAGACAGTTGCACAGATCATCGCCATAATACCGACGAAAGATTCCATGAGCATGCCGCCATAACCAATCACACGGATGTCAGCTTCGTTATCAACGAGTTTTGGTGTTGTACCACTTGATACAAGCGCATGGAAACCAGAAATGGCACCACAGGCAATGGTAATAAATAGGAATGGAAATAAACTACCAGAGAATACTGGACCAGTACCGTCAATAAAATGAGTCACTGCCGGCATTTTCAATTCAGGTAATGCAATCACAATACCAACGGCCAAGCCAAGAATGACACCAATTTTAAGGAATGTTGATAGATAATCACGTGGTGCTAACAATAACCAGACTGGTAAAACTGATGCGATAAATCCATAAATGATTAAGCACCATGTAAGCTGTGTTCCTGTTAAAGTGAAAAACTCACCCCAATATGGATCTGCTGCAACCTGTCCACCGTAAACAATGGCAAGCATCATTAAAACGAAGCCGATAATAGAAACTTCGGCAATACGTCCCGGGCGAATAAAACGCATGTAAACGCCCATAAACAATGCAATTGGAATTGTCGCTGCAATACTGAAAACACCCCATGGACTATGAGCAAGTGCTTTCACCACAACTAATGCCAGTACCGCAAGGATAATAATCATTACCCCAAGCGCACCAAGCATGACCACAATACCGGCAAAAGAACCGAGTTCTTGTTTTGCCATTTCACCAAGTGAGCGACCGTCTCGACGTGTTGAAATAAATAAAACTAAAAAGTCTTGTACCGCACCCGCCAAAACTACACCGACCAATAACCAGATCGTTCCTGGTAAAAAGCCCATTTGCGCAGCCAAAATTGGTCCGACTAATGGCCCCGCTCCTGCAATTGCAGCAAAGTGGTGACCGAAAAGCACATATTTATTGGTGGGAACATAATCCAGACCATCGGCCAAGCGATGTGCTGGGGTTAAACGTCTTGGGTTTAATTCAAATACTTTAGTTGCAATAAATAGACTATAAAATCGATATGCGATGCTATATACACATGCTGCAGCAAGTACAAGCCAAACCGCATTGACATGTTCACCGCGACTGAGTGCCAGCATCCCAAAAGAAATTGCACCTATTATTGCCACTAGGCTCCAGACCAGCTTGGAGGGAAGCGTAGATTTCGCTTGCATTGTGTCCATTCTTAACCTCTCAATAAATAACTACAGCATTTTTATATTGTTATGTACTGTTCTCTACCAAATCCTTGTGACTGTACTCCTCCTTTAATTTTTTTCCTCTTATACTTTCGCATAAAAAAAGGGATGATTTACATCATCCCTTCGATAATAGTTTATTTTTTAACTATTATGCACGCTCTAAATAATCGCCAGTACGAGTATCTACACGAACGCTTTCTTCTTGCTGAACAAATAACGGAACACGAACAACCGCACCTGTTTCAAGTTTAGCTGGTTTACCGCCACCGCCAGATGTATCACCACGTACGCCCGGATCAGTTTCAACAATTTTCAATACAACGAAGTTCGGTGGGCTTACTGTTAAAGGTACGCCGTTGAACAACATAATTGTACATTTTTCATTTGAATCATCTTTTAACCATTTAGCAGCATCGCCCATTGCGATTTTGTCTGCCGCGATTTGCTCAAAAGATACAGGATCCATGAAGTTCCACATTTCACCATCGTTGTATAGGTATTCCATTTCAACTTCAACGATGTCAGCTGCTTCTAAAGAGTCACCTGATTTGAAAGTTTTTTCTAATACTTTACCGGTTTTAAGGTTACGTAATTTTACACGGTTGAACGCTTGACCTTTACCTGGTTTTACATATTCGTTTTCCATGATTGAACATGGGTTACCATCAAGCATAACCTTAAGGCCTGCTTTGAAATCATTTGTAGAATAATAGGCCATGAAAGGCACACTCCAAACTTAACAAGTCAACTATGCGATATAATGCGTTGTTGCATTATCTTAATCGTGTCAAATGATAAACTATTTATACCAAGAGCAAAACTGGCAATCACAACTGAGTGACCTTATTACTGATCCTTCAGAGTTGCTAAGCCTACTCGAGTTATCCTCAGAACAGCTATTATCAGGTGCGATTCTGGCTTCTGAAAAGTTTAAATTGCGTGTTCCTCGTGCGTTCGTCGGAAAAATGAACGCTAAAAACCCGCTTGACCCACTTTTGCTACAAGTATTACCTCATCATCTAGAACTCGAAGAACATCCTGAGTTTGTCACTGACCCATTAGGTGAAGAAGCAGCAAATCAATTACCGGGTGTATTACATAAATATAAATCGCGCTTTTTACTCACTTTAACGGGTGCATGTGCCGTACATTGTCGTTATTGCTTCCGTCGTCATTTCCCCTATCAAGAAAATTTGCCAAAGAATGAAGATTGGCTAAATATTAAAAATTATATCGAAGCAAACCCAAACATTAACGAGGTTATTTTGAGTGGTGGTGACCCGCTTACGCTTTCTAACCGTAAATTAGCACTTTGGTTAGAACGCCTATCATCTCTCAAACAAATTCAGATTCTGAGAATTCATTCACGAGTCCCAATTGTTATTCCTAACCGTATCGACCAAGAGCTGATTTCTTTATTAAAAAACAGTAGGCTGCGTATAGTTCTGGTGGTACACTCAAATCATGCTTCTGAACTCGATGACTTTACTTGTTCAAAATTGTTGCAGTTATCTGACCACCACATTACTGTACTTAATCAGGCAGTATTGCTTAAAGGCGTCAATGATTCTGCACAGACCTTAGTTGATTTAAGTTATCGTTTATTTGAAGCTCGCGTTATGCCTTATTACTTACATGTTTTAGATAAAGTAAAAGGTGCACAACATTTTGATTTAGAATCATCTGAGATAGATGAGATCTATCGCGATGTGTTAGCGAACCTACCGGGGTATTTGGTTCCTAAACTCGTCAGGGAAATTGCGGGCGAAAAGAATAAAACACCGCTTTTTGGGGCTACAACATTTTGAGTTATATAATAAGTGATGATGAATAATGCACTATCGGACATTTTTCACAATCAAACCGAACTCACTCGTGAACGGTTAAGCTTTTGTGAAGCCAATATTAAAGATCTTAATGAATGGGTCACTACCCTTTCTATTATGCAACTCGGCGATACGTCAAAAGCATTATTCACAGCTATTTTAGAGCTCAATGAATTAAAGTGTAGTGAGACTTTACGTTTCGATCTTATACAAACGCTTCACCCAACCATTAATAATGTACTCGCCAGCCTTGAGAAAAACTTTTTTAATCAGGGTGTTATTAGTACAGATCGTAACGAGCACATTATTGAATTAGCGATGTTGCTCCGCTGCTATTTCGCCAGTATTTATTTAAATATTGCGCAAAATAGTCATGAGCAACTACAGCATCAAAAGTTTTCACTCTTTGCCTATAAGCAAAAAAAGAATTTGCAAACGGCGCGTACTTTAGCCACTTTTCATGCCCTACAACAATTAACCAGTCTCTTATATCAGCAGCATATGCTCTATAGTGAGCCTCTTAAAGGGCAATGGTTAATTGCGCATCAGCTGTATGAAACCGCAGTTCAACATAAATATAATCTCATCAATATTAACCATATTCAGGGCATACAACACCCTTTAGCAAATATTACACAAGCTTATGCTCAGTTGATTTTGCTTGATATTTTAAATACGAACCAGATTCGTCAGTCAGAAATTCAGGCATTATTTCAATGTAGTTTCGACTGGGCAAGAATGATTCATATTTTGCCGAAAGATACCGCGTTAACGAAATATGTAGTCGACCCAAATAAAGACCATCCACCTGTTTATAATACAAAGCGTAGCTCAAACTTTAACCCTAGCATCTTCATAGGCACACAAGCTTTACTTGAGCATGTCACTGCAACGATGCATAAAAATGCTCAATATATTTCTAAGAATGAGAAGTTTTATTTAAGCCCAGCTTTAAAGTTTCATGTTCAAACGATTTTAGGAACCACTGCTCAACGTCGTCATGAACGTTATGAGTACAATGCAGAGCTCCAAATTTGTTTTGGTTTAAGCACTGCCCATTTCTATCTCTCGAAAGCAAAAAACTTCGAAGAAACGCTACAGCTTAACCATAACTATAATTTACAAAGCGAAGCTAAAGTTTTATCCAACTTAGAGAAAAAAGAACAACAAACAAGCTCTTATCAACGCTTGAGTCGTGAAAGTAAAACCATTTATCAAACCACCGTTCTCGATATTAGTGTCAATGGATATCGTATTAAATGGTCTGGCGAAGCACCGAAAAACTTAAGAACCGGCGAATACATTTTAGTTAAAGAAACTTTGCATGGACAATGGCGTGGCGGTGTAATTCGCTGGATTAAGCAATCGACAGAAAAATCTCTAGAGTTAGGTTTAGAGATTTTGTCGCAAGCCATGTTTCCTTGTTCAGTGCATATTCAAGCTGAACGTCATACTCGCAATTATCATCCCGCACTATTACTACAAACACAAAATCTAGAAGAAATACAAAATACGCTTATTTTACCGGGCTCTCAAATTTTTAGAGAGCAACAAACAATTCATTTACGATTGGGGACAGAAGAAATCAAAGTGTATCTACTCAAAGCACAACTCATTACGCAAAGTTTTATTCAATTTCATTTCGAACTTTTGAATGAGCAGCAACAAGGTCTGCTTGATCAGTTCATGATGAAAAAGGGTAATAACTCTAGCACTCAAGATTTATGGGAAGCACTAAAGTGAGAAACTCTTTATTATCTAAAAAGTTAAAACGTACTGAAACACGTTTACTCATTATTGATGACAACCAGCTACGTTATAACCAGATTTTAAATTTATTATTGGGGAATGATTATCAAGTTCAGGCGTTATTACTTGATGATTTAAAAAGTTTTGAAAAACAGTTAAATACGCCGTGGGATGCTATTATTTTTGGTCGTGCTTATGACCTAAAAATTGAACAAACTCTCTCCCTCATTCAAGCATCTGAGCAGCCAAATTTACCTGTTTTATTATTACAACCTGAAGATTATCAACCTCAGCAATATCAGGCTTATATTCAAAAAGGTATTTATGATGTAGTTCCATTAGAACCATTAGATTATTTTTATATCACTCTTATTCGGACCTTGTCGTATAGCCACTTATTACAGACTGAACAACGCCTGACCAATGAACTGGAAACCATCCATTCTCATACACAAACATTGGTCAACAACAGTCATAAAGCAGTTGCCCTTTTTCAAGAAGGCATGCATGTCAAGGCAAACACAGAATATCTCAACCTTTTTGGTTTTAAACAAGAAGAAGAGATTATTGGTCTACCGATATTAGATGTTTTACAACCCAATGATTTAAATTTTTTTAAACAAAGATTTAAGAAAATTTCATTAGGCCAATTTGATCAGGCACGTTTTGAAATTCTGAGTCAGCATACAGCAATTGCAGGTAACAATGCTTTAAAACTGGAGTTTATTCCTAGTCAGGAAGAAGATGCCGTGCAGTTAACGATTGACTATCAACTGGATTTGAAAACGCCTGCAAATACACTTTTTTCCGAAAAAAGTTATGGTGTAAATACACCGTGGCAACAAATTAATCGACAACTATCGTCCTACCCTGCTCAAGCCAACGCATTAATTTTATTTCGATTAAATCAATGCCCAGAACGAGTATTCCAACAAGATTGGCAAACACCTGCACAATATTTCAATCAGCTAATAAGTTTCTTAAAAGAACATGCGCAAATGCCGATTTTCAATCTTGAACTTGGTGCATATGTTGGAATTTTACAAGCTGAAAACAGCACAGTTCTTAACGCCCAACTGGCTAGTCTGCAAAGTTTGCAAAAAGAGCATTTATTGAAGATTAATGAGCTTAACTACTCGATCCAATTTAAGCTAAGTTATGCACCAATAACTGAATCTTTAAATGAAGATAGCTTTGCAAAGCTACTCAATCAAACAAGTCAGCAAGAGCTACCTAAAGCGAAGTCAGAAATTGAGTTAGCACCAACTATCGATATTATTGCTCCTGAGCCTGTCAAATCTCCTATATCACTTGATTTAAGCCTTGAACAAGTTGATGCTCCTTTGCTGTCCTCTTTATTACAGCAATTAAAGCAGCGGCTAGCTCGAAGTGAAATTCATTTAAAATATCAGCAGATCTACGATAAACACGATCAAGAAACTCATAACTATGAGGTGACTAGCGGTTTTATTAGCGATGATCAATGGTATGACATAAATGACTTAGCTGAATTAAGAGAAGACAGTGAACTTTCTATTCAATTAGATCGCTGGATTTTGGTTGAGGCTTGTAAGCAACTACATAACTTTATTACTCAGTACCCTAAAGCTAAACTGATTATTAACCTGAATATTGATATCTTGCTTAAAGATAAATCACTTCCTGAATTGATTTCAAAACTACTTACCATTATTGGTAGTAAGCTTGAAAGCCCATTGGTTTTACAATTTTCAGAACAAGCTGTTCAGCCTCATCTTGCAACTGTCCAACAACACATAGCTCGTTTGCGTCAACACGGCGCAGAAATTTCGATTCGGGATTTCAACTCTTCTACTTATAGTGAATCAATATTGCAGCAACTCGATGTTCAATATTTAAAACTACAGTCGAAGGAAACAGAGCTATTAAAATCAGATGAGGGACTAGCACGATTACAAGAAAAGGTTTTGAACTATTTGACCGTAAAACCTGTAGGAATTTTACTGAGTGATCTAGATGATATGAACCTATTTGCAAACGCTTGGAATGTGGAAACGCGTTTCTTGCAAGGGCGCTATTTCCAGAAAAAACTTGATCGATTAACAGACGTACAAGACCAATAATGGTCTTGTACTGAAAAACAAAAAACGGGCATAAAGCCCGTTTTTTGTTTCGTGTTGCAGTATTAACGCTTGATAGAGCGAGACATACCAGCAAAACGTTGTTTGAATTTGTCGATACGACCACCAGTGTCTACATTCTTTTGCTTACCAGTGTAGAATGGGTGGCAAGCTGAACATACGTCAAGGTAGATAGTTTCTTTACCTAAAGCAGAACGAGTTTCGATTACGTTACCGCAAGAACAAGTTGCAACTAATTTTTCATATTTTGGGTGAATATCGGCGCGCATCGTCGATTACTCCTAATTGGAAGAAAGGCTTAAGCTGTCATCGCAATTGATCACTCTCAACTTAAGTTGAGGACAGGCTCAAAATGAGCAGATCAACACCACAACAGACCATTCTTTTGGCCCACCGAAACCTCTAGGGTTAGAGCTAAGCACAACAAGTGGGCAACATTATACGTCAAATAATTTTCTTTTGCGAATTAATCTTTCGATTTAGCCCAGTAATTTGCAATCACCCCACACACCATTAATTGGATTTGGTGAAAGATCATAATAGGCAACACAATCATGCCTAAAGGCTGACCAATAAATAAGATTTGAGCCATCGGAACACCACTTGCCAAGGTCTTTTTAGAGCTACAAAAGAAAACCGTGACTTGATCTGCTCGGTTAAAACCTAAAGCACGTGGTAGGTAAAGTGCTAATAGCATAATAATTGTTAAAAGTACTGAACACGCAATTGTTAGAATGAGTAAAGTTTTCCAACTTACTTGATGCCAAAGACCTGCAACTACGGCTCCACTAAATGCGCCATAGACCACCATCAAAATTGAGCCTTGATCGAATGCTTTAACAATACTCGGAACTTTTGCCATATAAGGGAAAATATAAGGACGTAATAATTGACCTAAAATAAATGGCACTAACAGTAATAATGTAATTTGTATAATTGAAGTCGTCGGGTCAAATCCATGTTGGCTTTGGCCTAAAATAAAGAAGCTCACCAATACTGGTGTAATAAACATACCAATCAAATTTGAAAAAGATGCACTACACACGGCTCCCGCCACGTTCCCTTTTGCCACTGATGTAAATGCAATAGAAGATTGAACTGTAGAGGGTAAAAAGCACATAAATAAAAAACCCCAGTACAGCTGTTGGCCTAATAGAGGCAATAAAATCGGCTTAGCCAACAAACCAATTACGGGGAAAATAAAGAAAGTAAATGCGAAGACCAATAAATGCATTTTCCAATGCAAAATACCTTCAATCACAGCCTCACGTGATAATTTCGCACCATGCAAAAAGAATAAAATTGCAATTGCGACTGTGGTCAGTGTATTGAAATATTGAGCTGCTTGACCACTGACTGGAAAAAATGTTGCTAGTAGTACCATTCCAACTAACAAAACTGTAAATCGATCAAGAGCCAATAACTTCAGCATAGCCATATCCTATGATTATTCTAGATAAATAAAAAACCCAGTTGATAAATTGACCATTTGGTCAAGCGTTCATCATACTGGGCTAAAAAAATAAAGCTAGGCTTTTAAGAACTAATTCTTAAAGCATCACAGTCAATTTTTAGTTATTTGTCGCATTAGCATCTTGTTGAATCAATTCGATTTTATAACCATCTGGATCTTCAACAAATGCGATAACGGTAACACCACCTTTCATTGGTCCCGCTTCACGCACAACTTTGCCACCAAGTGCTTTAATGTCTTCACACGCTTTATAGGCATCGTCAACACCAATGGCAATGTGACCATAAGCGTTACCTAAATCATAACTTGATGTATCCCAGTTGTGGGTAAGCTCAAGCACGGTATTGGTTTCTTCATCACCATAACCAACAAATGCCAGTGTAAAGCGCCCTTCTTCATAATCACGCTTACGAAGTAACTTCATCCCTAATACTTCGGTATAGAACTTTAAAGATTGTTCTAAATTGCCTACTCGCAACATTGTATGAAGCATTCGCATGTTTATTCACCTGCCTTTTCTGATTCATGTGTTTGATGATCTCTTAGCAATTTTCCAACCCAAACCACTAAAATCAAGATTGGAATACCAATAAGAGTTGTCATCAAAAAGAACTTTGGGTATCCAATATTACTGACTATAGTACCTGAATATCCACCTAAAAGTTTTGGTGTAAGTGTCATGAGTGAACTAAAGATCGCATATTGAACAGCTGTAAATGAGACACTCGTTAAACTTGAAAGGAATGCAATAAATGCCGCACCCGCCAAACCAGAAGCCAAGTTATCGACAATAATGGCAAAATAAAGCCATAAAGAACTATATGGTTTAATGACCTTACCGCTGACCTCCACTGGTTGACCAGAAAGTGGATCAATATAAGCTACCGGATCAATATTCACATCAAGTTCACTTGCCGCTTTTTGATTTGAGCTAACAGCATATGGATGAGATGCAGAAAGTATTTTTTGTTCGCCATCTATTACAGCTACGTTGAGCTCTTTACTTGTCGATGCCACTAATTTTTTCGCATCAATAGCAGCACTGAAAACACCTTTTTGATCGGTCATTTTTGCATCAAAATTTTGCCCATCAAGGCTAATGATAATTTTTTGCGTAGGGGTTAATGCTTGTCCAAAGTATTGTCCTCGAACCACAACACTTCCCTCACCATCTTTAAGTGAGACCTGATCATTGCCCATAACAGGTAAAATTTGTAGAGGTGATTTAGCTGACTCAGTTGTCAGTAATGGCTGAGTACGTGTAACAGGCGCTACATCATTTGAAGCATAAGCAGCTTTTACTTCAATTTGTTTTGTTCCGCTAAAAGCAGAACTTGGTACTTCTAACTTCCATAACCCGACTTCGTCTGGTTTGACTTGATAGCTGTGTTCACCAACTTTTACATCTACCATATCTAATGGCTGACCAGATTTTACTAGTCCAATAAAAATTAAATTGGTAGAGCTAGCCAAAACAGCACCGACAAACATCAGTTTCATAATGTTGATGCGCTGTGCTAAAAGACCACCTAAGAAACCGCCGACTAAACTAAATAGTACTCCATAGATTTTAACTGCTTCTGCAATTTGCTCTTTACTGAAGTTAAGATCTTGGTAGAACACATTAGAAATAACACCAGCAATAATGTCTGAAATACGGAAGAAACCAATAAGTAGCAACAACACTAATGCAAGTTTGACACCATAGCGTTTAAAGAAATCTAGAATTGGTGCAATCCATGTCTCTTTAGCCATTTGCTGGTTAACCACACCAATTTTAACGAGTAGATAACCTACAAAAATCGCAGCAGCAGTTGCAGTTAAAAATCTTAAAGCCTCTAAACCAAATAACGCAGCACTGTCTTTAATATTGCCAGCTTGTGAAATGGCCTCGGTAACCTGTCCCGAATAAATATAAGTGACTACGAATGAAATAACGGCAATAAAAAATACGAGAACCAAACGGTAGTAATCACTACTCTTATAATTTTTATAAACTCGATTTACAACAGGCTCACGCACAAGTAGGGTCGTGACAATACCCACTAACATAACGCCTGCCATGCTTAAATAAGTCGTTTTCCAAGCTTCGTAAATGTAATTACCTTTAGCTGTTCCCAAGTGGGCAGCTAGAAATAATGCACCCGCTCCAGCCACAATCATGCCAATTCGGTACCCTGCATTATATGTAGAGGCCAAAACCGTTTGCATTTCTGTTTCTGCTAATTCAATACGGTAAGCATCAATTACAATATCTTGGGTTGCTGCCGAGAAGCCGAGTAATACAGCACCTACCGCCATTTGGATAAGATAACTTTGACCTAAAGCAGGATCAGAAAAAGCCATAATACAGATAGCAAGAACAATCAAACACTGTGCAATTAACAACCAAGCTCGTCTTCGGCCTAATGTTTTAGTTAAGACAGGCACAGGTAACTCATCAATAAGAGGAGCCCAAACGAACTTAAAAGAGTAACCTAGGGCAGCCCAACTAAAAAAAGTGACTGCACTTTTATCAATGCCCGCCTCTCCAAGCCACAAAGAGAGACTAGAGAAAATTAATAAAATTGGAATTCCGGCAGAAAAACCCAGAAACAGCATAATTAATGCACGGCGATCTAAAAATGCTTTAAAAGCCGAGACCCAACCCGAAGCTTGTGTGGTCATTCGTTTTTTATTTTCCATAAATTATAAATGTGCCTATTCAAACCCTTCTTACAATTCCTTTCAAGATTCTTTATGCAATCAATTTTGTTTTGGCGATAAAAACGGCAAGTTTGCTTGATATTTTATGCTAAACCTGTATACCTTTAAGCTTCAACCTTCGTTTTCTTTTGCTGGATATCAACAGTGACACAAAAACTTGATCAAGTGACCATCTCAACTTTATCACTCGCTAAAACAAACACCACAAACGTCACAATAAATGCATTTCCTTCAGCTTTTGAGCAACCTGATATAAAAATGACTTTGGATAAAACAGCCTTAAAACCCGAACAACTAACACATATTCCAGATTTTGAAAAAATTCCAGCTTCTACAAAACGTATAAAACCGCTTAATAACTTTTTAGGGCAAGACCGTGCCAAAGCATCGGTAGAAGCAGGTATTTCCTTACCCTACTCTGGCTATAACATTTTTGCAGTAGGAACAGCAGGCTTGGGTAAACGCACCATGATTAAGCGTTTACTCCAACAACATGCGAAAACAATGCCTACTCCAGATGACTGGGTATATGTCTATAATTTTAAGCAGGCACGCCAACCACTTGCTTTACGCTTCCCTGCTGGACAAGGAACTAAGTTTCAACATGCCCTTCATCAAACTTGGCAAATTATTTTAAAACAGCTTGAACGCCGTTTTAGTGCGGAGACCTATCATAACCGTATTGAGCGTATCCGTGAAGAAACTGGAGATGAGCAGCAACAAGCGCTTGTCGAGTTAACCAAAGAAGGTGAAGAACTCGACTTAAAACTCATCTCCCGTAATGAAAAGCATGGCTTTGTACCTGTACAAGTAAAAGATGATCAGGTGCAAGAACTGACTCAAACAGAAATTGATGCTTTAAATACTAAGCAACGTGCTGAAATTGCTGCGAATGTTCGCTACATGGATAAAAAGCTCGAGCGTCTTGGTTTGCATTTAGGTGATTTAGAAGATGACGCACGTGACAAAGTCTCTGTGTTAAATCGAGACATCGCGACTCAAGTGGTTAAGCCACGCATGGATTTGATTTTAAATAAATATGGTCAAGTCAAAGGCCTTGAAGATTATTTAAAACAATATGCTCAAGATGTAATTGATAATGTTGAACTCATTTTAGAGCAAGAAGAAGATGACTTTGCTCCGGCAATGTTCAATCGTGTGCCAGCACGTTATCAGGCTAATGTAATTGTCTCAAACAAACCAAACAGTGGTGCACCGGTTATTTTTGAAGATTTCCCAACGCACTACAACTTGCTTGGTCATGTTGAACAACTTACTCACAACGGCACAATTACCACAGATTTCACTCTCATTCGTCCAGGTGCCCTACATCAAGCGAATGGTGGCTTTTTAATGCTTGAGGCCGAGCAATTACTCGAACAGCCTTATGCATGGCAAGGTTTAAAGCGCGCCTTAAAATCAGGCCAACTCAAGCTTTCTTCTCTTGAACATATGCTGACGTTAACAGGCTCTATCTCGATTGAACCTGCTGCTGTTCCGCTTGATATTAAAGTGGTTCTTATGGCAGAACCTGAAATTTATTATGAAATTTTAGAAGTAGAACCAGAGCTTGGTAGTGTCTTTAAAATTCGTGCAGATTTTACCGATACATTACAACGTAATGACGAAAATGAACAAGCCTACATGCAGCTAATTGCTGATTATGTACAAGCGGATAAATTACTTCCGTTTGATCGTAGTGCTTTAGCAGCTTTACTTACCGACTCAAGTCGTCAGGCAGAAGACCAAAGCTCACTGTCGTTACATGCTTCAACTTTGGGCGACCTCATTCGCGAAGCACATCACCATGCTTTTAAAGCCAACGAAAAGCTTGTAACTGACCAGCACATTAACTTAGCACTACAACACAGACAGTATCGCTTAGGCTATTTAAGAGAGCTTTACTGGCAAGATTTATCGCGTGGAACTCAGTTAATCGAAACTTCCGGTCATCGTTTAGGTCAAATTAATGCCCTCTCTGTTATTCACTATGCAGATGTTGAGTTTGGTTTACCTTCACGTTTGACTGCATCAGTCTATCAAGGTGGCGGCGATATTCTTGATATTGAACGTAGTGTAGAGCTTGGTGGTTCACTACATGCCAAAGGCGTATTACTTATGTCGAGCTTCTTAAAAGCTCACTTTGGTCGTGAACAGATTTTACATTTCTCTGCTGCGCTTGCATTTGAACAAAGTTATGGGCAAGTAGATGGCGACAGTGCAACAGTTGCCGAGCTTTCTGCATTAATTTCTGCAATTAGCCAAATACCAAT
Organism: Acinetobacter sp. GRABPA_MV_2; assembly: GCF_056725885.1. Taxonomy (NCBI): domain Bacteria; kingdom Pseudomonadati; phylum Pseudomonadota; class Gammaproteobacteria; order Moraxellales; family Moraxellaceae; genus Acinetobacter; species Acinetobacter sp. GRABPA_MV_2. The sequence goes on along the minus strand of NZ_JBWZNA010000003.1, from coordinate 237,192 downwards.
TGATCAATCATGGGCAATTACAGGTTCTATGAATCAGTTAGGCCAAGTTCAACCAATTGGTGGTGTAAATGCAAAAATTGAAGGCTTCTATGATGCTTGTAAATTACAAGGTTTAACTGGTAAACAAGGTGTCATTATTCCTCGTCAAAACATGCAGCATTTGATGTTACGCCAAGATGTAATTGATGCAGTACAAAGTGGTCAATTCCATATCCATGCGATTGATACCATTGATCAAGCGCTTGAGATTTTAATGGCCCGCCCTGTCGGTACACTCGACAAAAAAGGTAAGTACAGTAAACACTCTATTTATGCTGCTGTAATGGAGCAACTCGAATATTGGCAAGCCATTGAAGATGGCGCAGAAATTGAAGAGGAGCCAAAGAAGAAAAAGAAAAATAAGAAAAAAATTAAGAAGCATGAAGAGCTTACGGCGGAAGATCTGCCGCAAGAAAGTGTAGAAGAAGTTGCAACCTTAAAACAGAAATAATAAAAAAAGGGCCTGTCAAATACAGGCCCTTTTTACTTTTAGAGTGGCAAAATTAGCGAACGATTTGGATCGCTCGTCCTCCTGCTAATTGACTAAAATATTGTTTAAGTGCTTCAACACAGCGCTGAATTTTCATTGGTTGTTGATCATGTTTGGCAACTTCTGCATACAAAGTAAATGTTGGTAATTTCCAATCTGGCATGAGTTCAATCAAAGAACCATTTTTTAACTCTTTTTGAGCATCTAAATATAGAATTCGTGCAATACCATGCCCTTGCTGACATAACGCCTTTGCAACTTGTAAATTATTGCTCTGCAAACGGCTCTGCATTTCAACATTAAGTGTTTCACCTGTTTTTACATGGTGAAAATGGAAATGATGTGCGTCATTCATGACATTGATCGACAATAACTCATGATCTCTTAAATCATTAGGATGCACAATTGGACTAGACTGATTTAGATAACTTGGAGAAGCTACTAAAATTTGATCTACAAAAGCCATTGGAATGACAGAGCTACTCTCTTCTACTGGAGTAGAGCTCATACGTACTGCAATATCTATTCGCTCTTCAATCAAATCGATATAACGATGTCCAACCTCAAAATGCACAGATAAACCGCGATGAGCTGACATCCAGTGAGATAATGCAGGAATAATGTGCTGAACTGCTAAATCAGGAGTTGTTGCTATACGCAAATCCCCAATTAAGTCATCCCTCAACTCATTAATTCTGATTTTTCCCCTTTCAGCCGCCGCCAACATCTCTTGACAGCTTGAAAAAAAAGCCTGTCCGGCTTCTGTCAAACTAAGTTTACGAGTGGAGCGATGTAATAGAATCACATCCATTTCATGCTCGAGGGAGCGAATCTGCTGGCTCACTGCACTTGTTGTAATTCCTAATTCACGTGCCGCACCACTGAATGAACTTTTTTCAACCACACAAGCAAAAACACCCATCGCACGAAGCTGATCTAACATAGGTTTCCTCAAATCTAATTCTAAATTTATAAAAAAATGCTTATTGTTGTAATGAAAGCAACCAATTATATTATACGAGGAAACCTAAGTTTTATGCATTAGCTATTTTGGTAAAAGATTTACAGGATTAATTGGTTTGCCATCCAAACGGATCTGGAACTCAAGCATAACCTGAGATGCTCCTGTAGAGCCCATTTCGGCAATTTTTTGTCCAGCAGTTACATTGTCACCACTTTTCACCAACATCTTGCTATTGTGGGCATAGGCACTGATATAACCGTCAATATGCTTAATTAAAACCAAATTGCCGTATTCTTTTAAGCCATCTGCCGCGTAGACAACTTGACCATCTGCTGCAGCATAAATAGGGTCACCCTGATTTCCACCATAACGGATTCCTTTGACATTATTTGCCAAATTAAACCCTTGAATCACTGGCCCATTGTTCGGTTTTATCCAACGTAGGCTAGAATTCGGTGCAACTGAAGTCACTGTCGTATTCGTTGATGGTGCGGTCGTTGTAGGCTGAGTTACTGGGGTAACAGGTTGTGTGGTTGGTAGAGCAATGGTTTGACGTTTGATTTGCTCAGGTTGAGTCATGACTTGCGTAGATACAGTTCTTGGTGAAGAACCTTTCTTCAAACGCAAAGACTGATTAACATAAATACGATATGGCGGAGCAATATCATTCATTTCGGCAATACTAATATAGTCAAGGCCATAACGCATTGCGATACCACTTAAAGTATCACCTGAACGAACTGTGTAATAGTTAGGAGCCATTGCATAGCGAGAACTATTATTAATTTGTGGTTTAGACGCACATCCTGCCATAACCGCAGTAAAACCTACCGCTACAGACAGCATCATAATTTTCATTATTTTGTCTTTTTGGATATGCACTCTGCTTTGTTGCCCAATTAAATGCATTGATCTCCCTCACTAAATGCTACAAATCATTTCGGCTAAGAGTACCAAAAAAGTAAGAGGAAACACGTTCCTCTTTTTCTTTATTCACAAAGTTATAACATTCGAGGCAAATTATTGACTCAAACTGATCTGTAAATCTTCTAAAACAGCATAATTTGTTGCATCCATTTGAATAGGCGTAACACTTACATAACCGTTTGCAACGGCAAAGAAATCAGATTGAATCTGGCTAGAAACACGTTGCGGATCTGTAACCGCCTCACCGGCTAAGCCAATCCAATAAACTTGACGGCCTCGTGGATCGACATGACTAGTAATAGGCTTAGATTGAGCACGGCGCCCTTGATATGTAATCTGTGCTCCTTTTAACTGCGGCACATCAGGAATATTGATATTAAAGATATGTCGTGGAGGCAAAGATGGTAATCCGCTTGCAATAAAATCATGTACCCACTGAGCAGCCTGAGCATAATCTTCTTTATTGTTATAAGCGCGCACATCAGGGCCCGCTAAAGACACAGCTATTGCAGGCTGTTTCATTAAGCGGCCTTCAAAAGCGGCCCCTACTGTTCCTGAATATAAAACGTCATCTCCCAAATTTGCACCACTATTGATTCCACTCACGACCAAGTCAAACTCAAAATCAAACAAACCGTTCATGGATAAATAAACGCAATCTGCTGGTGTACCATTCACCGCCCAGACATCTTCGGCAATTTGAATGGGGCGTAATGGTCGATCCAATGTTAATGCACTTGAAAAACCACTTCTTTCACTTTCTGGTGCAACCACAACCACGCGTCCAAGTGGTCTTAATGCTTCAGCTAAAGCTTGTATACCTGGCGCAAAAACACCGTCATCATTCGCTATCAAAATATTCACTAAAATCTTTCTCTACAAATAAACCTAAGGGTTTTCACAATTGAATTATTTGTTGAATTATATATATTTATGCCTCCATAGCATTATAAAATTGTGAAAAAATGAAAACTTTCGCTCCTTTTTTTCAGGTATTGGGGATCAGTATCACATTGTGTACGCAAGCGGTTTTTGCAGATGAGGACATCTCAACACAAGAGGCTGATAGCTTAATTAAAGATGACATTGCCGCAACACAAGTTTTGCAGGAAATCTGCCCAGCTTTCGTCGGAACAAATAAAAAACTTGAGTCAAATGCTCAAAAAATTATTGCGATGTATTTAAGCGGTTATTCAAATAAATCAATGACCTTAGCGACGCTACAAAACGATGATGAATTTAAAAATCTGTTAAATGAAGCACGTCTTGCCGCAAAACAAATGGACCATCATGAGCAACATGAGCTCTGCGAAGAGATCGTCAATTATAAGGAATAGATATTACTCTTTTAGGCTAGAGCTTTATTCACTGTTGGTTTCCTGCTTGGTATTAAGCAGAAAACCAACATAACAATACATTTTTTTCATTTTTTTAAACTCTAAATTGGTTAAGCTAACGACATATTTAAAAATTTTATTTCGGGTTATCGATGTTTATGAAGAAAAGCTTAGTTCAATCGCTCTCTTTGGTTTTACTTATGAGCATGGCAACAGTTGGTTTTGCTGCTGATAAGAAGAAAACAACTGAAAAGAAAACCGAAAATGAAAATGTTGTTGAAGTCACTCCACAACAAGGTACAACTCCTGAAGAATTAGCTGCAATTCAAGTACTTTCTGAAATTTGTCCAAGTTTGATTGGTAAAAAAGACGCTGATTTTGCTCAAGGCTATGAACGTTTAGTTAAAGACTACCTACCAAATGAAACTGATGCTGTTTCTGCATTAGAAAAACGTAGTAAAGACAAAGCTTTCAAGAAATACTTAAAAGAAGCACGTAGCGATGCAAAAGCTGCCGGTGATGAACAAAACACATTAGTTTGCCAAGACGTGAAAGCATATCAATCGCAAAACTAAATTAGTAAAAAACTCTTGAGTTACAATACTGTTTGAAAAAGCCGACTTCTCCCGTAGAAGTCGGCTTTGCTTTATCCTAAAATGCTAGGCTCTTCTGCTTCATACAAGATATTGGAATTACCTAGAATGACTCGAAAAAGCGCTATTGCTGCACTACTCCTCTTACCAAGTTTTTCTTATGCAGCAACTGTCTTATCAGCTCCGCCAGAATTAAATAATAAGTCTTATGTATTAATGGATTATGAGACAGGACAAATTCTCGCTTCTAAAAATGAAAACGAAAAGCTTGCACCTGCGTCTATGACAAAAATGATGACTAGTTACATCATTGAACAAAAATTATTAAAAGGTGAACTCACTGAAAATGAGCAGGTTCGTATGAACGAATCTGCATGGTGTAAAGGCAGTAGTTCTGAATCATGTATGTATGTTCCTTTAAATGGTACAGCGACCGTTCTAGAAATGCTCCGCGGTATTATTATTCAGTCAGGTAATGATGCATCAAAAGCAATGGCTGAACATATTGCCGGAAATGAAGGCACGTTTGCTCATATGATGAATCAGGAAGCAAAACGTATCGGCATGGTAAACACCCAGTTTATTAATTCAACTGGTATGCCAGCTGAAGGTCACTATTCAACTGCAAAAGATATGGCTGTGTTAGCACAACATATTATTAAAGACAGTTCAAAATACTATCCAATTTACTCTGAAAAAGAATTTACTTTTAATGGTATTAAACAAGGTAATCGTAATGCCTTGCTTTATACAGATCCAAGTGTAGATGGTTTAAAAACAGGCCATACAGATGAAGCAGGTTACTGCTTAACAACGTCAAGTAAACGCGGTCCAATGCGTTTAATTTCAGTGATTTTTGGTACTCCAAGCATGTCTGAACGTGCTGATCAAACACGTGCATTATTGGCTTGGGGCTTTGCCAACTTTGAAACTGCAAATGTTCAACCAGCAAATCAGGTTCTTGCAAAAGCAAAAGTTTGGTTTGGTAAAGAAGATGAAGTTCAAGTCGGTTTGGCTGAAAACTTTAGTGTGACTATGCCTAAAGGTAAAGCTGATGACATTAAAACTCAGTTAGTCGTTCAACCTAACTTAAATGCACCACTTCAAAAAGGTCAAGTTGTCGGTAAACTTGTTGCTAGCCTAGACGGCAAAGTAATTGCTGAAAAGCCGTTAGTTGCATTAAAGCCAGTTGAAGAAGCAGGTTTCTTTGCTCGTTTAATCGACCATATCAAGCAATTCTTCAGCAACTTATTCTAATTTTTGAATAGTTGAATTAAGCACTCATGCTATTTAGCCTGAGTGCTTTTTTATTTTATAATTCGACTAAATTTTATTTTGATACTACTCATGGCAAAGAACATTCGTCCTTATCTTGAACACCACCCTCAAGTAGATACAACCTGTTATATCGATGACATGGCTGTTGTGGTTGGTGACGTTAGCTTAGCTGAAAATGTTTCTGTTTGGCCTTTTGCAGTCATCCGTGGTGATGTAAATAGTATTCAAATTGGTAAAAACAGTAACGTACAAGACCACTGTATGTTGCATGTTAGCCATAAAAATGATGCAAAACCGAATGGCTCACCTCTGATTATTGGTGAAGATGTAACGGTTGGACACCATGTGACTTTACATGGCTGTACCATCGGTAATCGTGTTCTCGTCGGAATCAACACCGTTATTCTAGATGACGTAATTATTGAAGATGATGTGATGATTGGTGCTGGAAGTTTAGTTCCGCCACGCAAAGTCTTAAAAAGTGGTTATTTGTATGTAGGAAGCCCTGTACAACAAGTGCGACCATTGACTGAAAAAGAACTAGCGTTTCTTCCTTATTCAGCAAGACATTATATAAAAGTGCAAAATAATCATAAAGCTGCACAAACAGATAAAGATTAATTATCCATCTTGTTTGTGAGTATTAAAAATTCTGATTTTTAAACGATATGGTTTTTGCCGTATTGCTCATATCGTTTAGCAGATCACCGTAGCCAAAAACCCCTAAATTTCGTATTATACGTCTTTTAAATCATGGTGCTTTTTTATGGCCGCATGGACTCCTCATGTCACTGTTGCTACAGTCGTAGAAAAAGACGGACGCTATCTATTTGTTGAAGAGCATAGCGAAGGTTTTGTACACACAGTATTTAACCAACCTGCTGGTCATGTGGAATGTGGTGAGTCATTAACAGAAGCTGCTATTCGAGAAACACTTGAAGAAACAGGCCATCATATTGAAATTGATGCCTTGCTTGGTATTTATACTTATACCCCGCCAATGTTTCCTGATCGTACTTATTACCGTTTCTGTTTTCTAGCGCATGTGACTCAGGTTGAAAGTGATCCTCAACTCGACACAGGTATTATCGCTGCTGTATGGATGACGCCCGATGAACTTAAAGAATCTGCCCGTGCCCGTAGCCCTCTTGTGCTAAAAGCAATTGAAGATGCTATGAAAGGCCACCATTATCCTTTATCGCTTATTTATGAGCACCCCTTCTCTCCCTCATTAACTTCTCATTTGGATGCCTAGTCCTATGCAACAACGTGTCATCGTCGGTATGTCTGGTGGTGTAGACTCTTCTGTTTCTGCAGCACTTTTACTTCAACAGGGTTATCAAGTTGAAGGACTTTTCATGAAGAACTGGGAGGAAGACGACGGCACGGAATATTGTACGGCAATGGAAGACTTAGCTGATGCCCAAGCGGTAGCTGATAAAATCGGCATTAAGCTGCATACAGCAAACTTTGCTATGGAATATTGGGATCGCGTGTTTGAACTTTTCCTAGCTGAATATGCTGCTGGTCGTACGCCAAACCCAGATATTTTATGTAATAAAGAAATTAAATTCCGTGCATTTTTAGATCATGCCATGACTTTAGGTGCAGACTTTATCGCAACGGGTCATTACGCACGCCGTGGTGAAACCGCATATAACTCTAAAGGCGAAGCATACGCACCATTATTACGTGGTGTAGATAACAATAAAGACCAAACCTATTTCTTACATGCCGTTCATGGTAGAGAAATTAATAAAACATTATTCCCAGTAGGCGAAATCGAAAAACCTGAAGTTCGCAGAATTGCTGAAGAACTTGATCTTGCTACAGCCAAGAAAAAGGACTCAACAGGAATCTGTTTTATTGGGGAACGTCGTTTTAATGACTTCCTTAAACAATATTTACCCGCTCAGCCTGGGAAAATTGTACTTGATACAGGTAAAGAAGTTGGTGAACATCACGGTCTGATGTACTATACGCTCGGTCAACGTGGTGGAATTGGTCTAGGTGGTTTGAAAGGTGCAGCTGAAGGTGCATGGTTCGTACTACATAAAGATCTTGCCAATAATCGCCTCGTTGTTGGTCAGGGACATGAACACCCACTCATGCAAAGTACTCAACTGTGGAGTGAGTCAATTGACTGGGTAGCGGGTGAACAAAATATTCCAATTGAAGGATTACGCTGTACAGCTAAAACGCGTTATCGCCAACCTGATCAGGCATGTACAATTTTTATTGATGAAAACACTGAACACGGTGTTCGCGTTGAGTTTGATGAACCACAACGTGCTGTTACACCGGGGCAAAGCGTTGTATTTTATTCAGATGAAGTTTGCTTAGGCGGGGGTGTCATTCACCATACAAATGCCCCTACACCAAATTTTATTTAAGGGAATGAATGGCATGGTGGAGTTACCATTTCAACAATCACAAGCCTTGAATGTTCGCCAAAACCGTGCCCTTGCCTTGGCTGGGGTATTTCAGGCCACCCAGCTCACCCATATGACAGCCATGACGGGTCAGCAAAGTATTGGTGAAAGTGGTAACTTCTATTTTGAACTATTAATCAAAGCAAGTTTAAATATTCGTCCTACAGTCAATAATGGTGTTCAAACTTTAGATTTTTTTAATCAGTTGGCAGATATTTCTTTAGGGCTTAAAACACTCGAAAATTGTATTACTCAACCTTTTACAAACATGCCTAAGTCTCGCCTTCCCAAAATGGGTACGGCTAAATTGCCAATGTCTTATGCGATGTCGCTTTTACAGTTAGAAAAAAAGGTTTATAGCAATCCTGAATATGTCGCAATCATCGAGAAAGCTCAGCAGAAAATTTTAAAACAGCTGTCTTTTTTTGATAATAACTACCTACACCCAAGCATTTTAGCCAATTTGGCTCAAACTTATGTTGATACGGCTGGGCAGATTAACCCACGAATTTTAGTTCGTGGTAATGCAGAAGCATTTAAAGATACCAACCATACTAACCGCATCCGTGCTTGTTTGTTTACTGGCTTACAAATGGCCCATTTATGGCGACAACTCGGCGGTAGTTCATGGAACATGATTTTTAGCAAACGTAAATTGCTACAGGATATTCAAGCACTTGCTCGTTTACAGTACCAAGTCGTTTAAGACTATAAACGAGATTTTTTTAGTTTTATGTTTATTCCAACATTAAGGAATCGTTATGAACGCTTTAACCGCTCTATCACCATTAGATGGACGTTATGCCAGCAAATGTGATGCGCTACGCCCTTTTCTTTCTGAGTTTGGTTTAATCCATGCTCGTGTCACTGTAGAAGTGCGTTGGTTACAAGCACTTTCTAACCGTCCAGAAATTGTTGAAGTTGCACCTTTTTCAAACGAAACAAATGCAGCTTTAGATGCAATTGTTAGCAACTTCTCTGAAGAAGATGCGAACCGCATTAAAGAGATTGAACGTACGACTAACCATGACGTTAAAGCAGTTGAGTATTTCTTAAAAGAGAAGATCGCTGGTATCGCTGAATTGCAAAATGCGGGTGAATTCATTCACTTTGCATGTACTTCAGAAGACATCAACAACTTGTCTCACGCGCTTATGCTTAAAAATGGTCGTGAAGTTTTAGTATCAAGCATGAAGCAAATCCTTAATGCGATCTCTGCTTTGGCAACGACTCACGCTGAACAACCTATGTTGTCTCGTACACACGGTCAAACTGCCAGCCCAACAACTTTGGGGAAAGAAATGGCGAATGTGGCATACCGTTTAGCTCGTCAAATCAAACAATTTGAAAATGTTGAATTGCTGGGCAAAATCAATGGTGCTGTAGGTAACTACAATGCTCACCTTTCTGCTTATCCAGATGTTGATTGGGCTGCTCACGCACAAGCTTTTGTTGAATCTTTAGGTTTAACATTCAACCCTTATACAACTCAAATCGAACCACATGACTACATGGCAGAGTTATTTGATGCGTTACGTCGTTTTAATACGATTTTAATCGACTTTAACCGTGACGTATGGGGTTACATCTCTCTAGGTTACTTCAAACAAAAATTGAAAGAAGGCGAAGTTGGTTCATCAACTATGCCACACAAAGTTAACCCAATTGACTTTGAAAACTCTGAAGGTAACTTAGGTATTGCAAATGCAGTATTGGCTCACTTAGGTGAAAAATTACCAATTTCACGCTGGCAGCGTGACTTAACTGACTCAACTGTACTACGTAATATGGGTGTTGGTTTTGCACAAAGCTTAATTGCTTTCGATGCGTGTTTAAAAGGTGTTGGTAAACTTGAGTTAAATGCAAACCGTTTAAATGAAGATTTAGACCAAGCTCAAGAAGTTTTAGCTGAACCAATTCAAACGGTAATGCGTCGCTACAACATTGAAAAACCATACGAAAAATTAAAAGCATTAACTCGTGGTCAGGCAATGACTCGTGACATGATGGTTAATTTCGTAAATGGTGATGAACTCGCTCAAGTACCAAGCGAAGAACGTGCGCGTTTAGCTGAACTTACGCCTGCAACTTACACAGGTAATGCAGCCGAACAAGCGAAACAAATTAACGATTTAATTAGCAAAATCTAATTAAAAAGTTTACAAAAAGCGGAGCTTAGGCTTCGCTTTTTTATTACACTGATATAAATCACAATAAAGTCTTTATAAAATGATCGAAAAACAATTCAAACTTAAACACTATATTGCTCTTGGCTTGCTTTTGATTGCGATTGTCATTTCAGCTATTCACCCTCTTGAATTTGAAGCATATTTACTTCATCAAGCGGGCACAGTGTTTATGTTGATTTTGCTCTTTGTTATTTTTAAGAAGATTGGACTCGATTTTTTAAGTTTTATTTTCTATTTACTGTTTTTACTCATCCATATTGTTGGTGCGCATTATCTGTATTCATATGTTCCATACAATGATTGGATACAACAAGCATTCAATTTTAATTTAGATCAATACATGGGTTGGTCCCGTAATATGTATGATCGTTTGGTTCATCTTGCCTATGGTATTTGTCTCTACCCTCTTACTTATCGCGTGTTTCAGGTGTGGTTACCATCAGTAAAGCCATTCAGCCTATTTTTGCTAGTGGTTCAATTTGTAATGGCTTCAAGTGTTTTATATGAACTTATTGAGTGGGCAATTGCTATTGGACTATCTCCGGAAGAAGCCGAAAATTATAATGGGCAACAAGGCGATATGTGGGATGCCCATAAAGATATGTTGTTAGCGACCATTGGTGCCATTTTCTATGGACTTATTGCACTGATGCTTCCCTCCAAAACAAATAACTCATAAATAAAAAAGCGCTCAATGAGCGCTTTTTTTAAGATCACTTTAAACAACAGGATAGGTTTGTTCTAAAAGGCTTTGTAAAACCGAAGAAGTCGTATCAGGTAAAACATGCTCAAGATTGGGAGTAATATTACTAGCGTTCGTAGTTATATCACTCTGATCATTTACCTGAGTAGGCTTTAATGCCGCTGAAGACAAAAGAGCTTCAATTGGGTCTGGTTCACGAGACGTAGAGCTTTTTAACAAATCATCTAATGGCACAGATTTCTGCTCTTGGCTATCCGTTTCATTTGTTGTGCTTTGTACTAACTTTAATGTATTTAACCCAACACTATCAGCAACAGATACAGTTTCTGTATGAGCAGTATCAACAGCTAACTCACTTAAACTGGCAGCCTTTGGAGCGACCACATAAAACGTAAATGGTGAACTCACTTCACTTGTAAGGCCTGCTGCATCTGTTTGAGTTAAAGTAATAGTATGTTTACCAATTGCTAAGTCTTTATCGAGCGTAAAGCTCCATGATCGACTACTACTTACATTTACAATCCCAATAGCAACACCATTATCATAAATGGTTAAAGTTGCATTTGCCTCACCTGAGCCTGTGAGCTTTGGTCTTGCATCGTCAGTTTCTGAACCAGCAGTAATCGCACCTTTTAGAGCACCAACATCATCATCCACACTATTTAAAATAGGTTTTGCAGGTGGGGTTGTGTCCTTAGTACCAATAATATCAAGAACCTCAGATTTATTGCCTGCACTATCAATCGCCGAAACTGAAGCATGTTTGTTATCAGTTAAAGCAGGCGAAATCGTAATTGTAAATTTTCCATTTGCATCTGCCGTTCCCGTACCAATGACCTTACCTGTCGTATCTTTGATTTCAACTTTTGCATTTGCTTCGGTTGTACCTGTTACGGTTGTGCCATCAGCATTAATCTGAGCAACAGGCTTCTCAGGTGCAATGGAGTCATAACTTGAAGAAACTTCTAAAGGTTTAGAGGTATTACCTGCTGCATCTTCAACAATAACTGTTGCCTTTTGGGACTCTTTTAATGCAGGCGAAAGCGTGATTTGAAACTCACCTTGTGCGTTTGCGGTACCAGTTCCAATCACTTTACCATCAGCATCTTTTATCTGAACTTTTGCATTAGGCTCAGTTTGTCCTTCAACCGTGGTGCCTTCTTTATTTACTTCAACTAAAGGAACATCCGGAGCGAAAGTATCCTTTCCTGCAATAATTTTAGTCGGTTCAGATTTATTACCACCAGCATCTTCAGCTATAACTTTTCCTCCGGCGTCACTCGTCAATGGAGGAGTAAGCTTTAAAGAAAAAATACCATCTTTATTCGCAGTTACAGTGCCTAATACGTTACCACCAGCATCATAAACAGTAATTTTTGCATTTGCTTCAGCTTTACCTGTTACCAATGAACCATCATCACTCAGCTGAGCTTGGGGAGCATCTGGAGCAATTGTGTCTTTACTACCCGTCACAACACCAGCTTTAGACATATTGCCAGCAGCATCCTCAGCAAAAACATTTAATTTATTTCCATTTGCTAAAGGCTTATCGAGTTTAATTGTAAAATTACCACTCGCATCTGCCACACCCGTTGCGACTGTATTTCCAGCAGCATCTTTAAGATAAATTTTTGCATTTGCTTCTGCTTTACCATTAACCGTAACAGTATCATTAGCAACAGTAGCAGTCGGTGCAGCAGGAGCTAAGATATCTACTGGTCCTGAAGAGTCATCTTTGTCATCGTTATCAAAAGCCCAAAGATATAAACCTTCAGCAGCTAAAACCGCCAAACCAGCTTTTAGCACGTTACCCATCGAAAAAGTTGGGGAATCATCAACCGCCATTGTCGAAGCTGGTTGGCTCGTACTCGTATAGGCTAAATCTGTGACATGGTTTAAACCTGTATAGTCGATCACCTTACCTTGAGCATCAAATTGTGCCTCAACAAATTTTCCATGCTCAGTCGGAAGAACAAGTGAATGTTCTGTTGTATTCGTTACTTCATTAAAGAAATTTTCTAAGAAAATGGTCTCTCCATTTTTTAAATGGACGACTAGACTTCCACCTTGTTTTTCCACCGATGCTATATCTTTTTGACTTACGCCAATTTGAATAATAGAAGGTTTACTTAACACGACCTTATTGAGCTGACCATCTTGCAGAACGTCCAAACCCTCTTTGGATGCTACAATTATTCTTGTCATTATTTCCTGTCCTAAATTTCAGTTATATTTTTAAATGTCTAACTTTTTAAATGGTTCATCTAAAAGCTATTTTATTGCTGTTTAAAATATCAAAACCATGTGTTTATCACAATTCAAAAAGCATATTTATCAATAATTATTTTTTACTTTCTATTAAAAATCTAAGCGTATTTAATAAGACAACTTTGAATATTATCTTTATAAAAAAACCAGCATTTAAGCTGGTCCTTTATAACATTTGAATTAGATAAACTTATAGTTTTGGATCACGTACCTGCACAAGCGTCGTGTTCGCTTTTGCTAGGCTTTCCATTACCTTGTTCATGACAGTAGGGATCAAACTATCTGCCATTTGCGCTGCCTGTAAACCCAGCTTTTCACCTAAGGTCGCTTTCTTACGTGTATTAATGACATACACATCATGTTGTGGCAATAAAGCTAATAAATACTCATCAGATGTTTGCAGTTTATCAACAAGGTTAAGATCTAGAGCATCTTCTCCATACCAATGCTCACCTGTAGCCACTTTATCAACATTAAGCTGTCGGCGGTACTTTTCTACAAAGTGTTTAAATAAAACATGAGTTTGTTGAAGCTCTTCTTCAAACTTCGCTTTACCTTCAGGCGTATTTTCACCAAACATAGTTACAGTACGCTTATACTGGCCTGCTGTGTAAAGCTCAAAATCCACATTGTGTTCTTTCAAAAGGCGATTAAAGTTTGGAACTTGAGCAACCACACCTATTGAACCAACAATAGCAAACGGCGCTGCAATAATTTCATTTGCAATACATGCCATCATATAGCCGCCACTCGCAGCGACTTTATCTACGCAGATAGTCACATGAAAACCAGCATCACGCAAACGCACCAACTGAGCTGCTGCCAGACCATAGCCATGGACCATACCACCTGGGCTTTCGAGACGAACTACAATACGGTCACGTCCTGCTTTAGCAGTTGCTAAAATCAGAGTAATTTCTTCACGCAAGTTTTCAACTGCCGAAGCTTGAATATCACCCTTGAAATCTAAAACAAAAATTTTCTGATTATTTTTACGGCGAATTTTAGCTTCTTTAGCAAGTTGTTGAGCTAATTGTAAAAGTTCTAAACGGCTTGCCGTAGTTTGTGCAATTTTTTTTCTCTGTTCATTTACACGTGCATTTAAATGACTAACACGTATTTCTGCAGGGAGTTTAGGCAAATGGAATAACATAAAATTCTAAGCTCATAAGTTATCTTTTATAGCCTTAAGATGTGGTCCTTTTGATTAAAATTCAATAGCGTTTTTGCAAAATAGAGTCATTTTCATTTATAAAATAAAAAAAGAGCACATGGCTCTTTTTCTTTTATTGATTATTAATCAACCGAAACGTCCAGTAATATACGCTTCTGTTAACTGATGGTCAGGTTGAGTGAAGACTTTTTCAGTTGAGTTAACTTCAATCAAATCACCTAAATGGAAATAAGCAGTACGATCAGAAACACGTGCAGCTTGTTGCATTGAGTGAGTCACAATCACAATTGTGAATTGATTAGACAACTCAGAAATGAGTTCTTCTACTTTTGCTGTTGCAATTGGATCGAGTGCAGAACACGGTTCGTCCATTAAAATCACTTCAGGGCTAACAGCAATGGTACGAGCAATACATAAACGCTGTTGCTGACCACCTGATAAGCCTGTACCAGGCTGGTTCAAACGGTCCTTAACCTCGTCCCACAAACCAGCTTTACGTAAGCTGTTTTCAACAATTTCCTCTAGATCGTACTTATCACGTGCTAAACCATGAAGTTTTGGGCCATAAGCCACGTTGTCAAAAATAGATTTAGGGAATGGGTTTGGCTTTTGGAACACCATACCAACCTGAGCACGCAACAATACAACGTCTAGATTTGGGTCATAAATATTGTGATTATCGAGTGTAATTTTACCTGTTACACGGCAACCATCAATGGTGTCATTCATACGGTTTAAAGTACGAAGAAAGGTCGATTTACCACAACCTGATGGGCCAATAAACGCGATCACTTCGTTTTGGTAAATATCTAGATCAATACCTTTAATGGCTTCAAAATCACCATAATAAACATGGGCATCTTGAGCACTAATCTTGATTTCAGTTGAGTTCTGCTTTTTTGAAGTGTGTGGTTCAAAATGCGAAACATACGAAGTGCCATGATTCAGCGGTTTATCTGTAAATTGCGATTGTTCAGTATTCACTAACTTATCCTTTTCTAAGGAATTCGTAATATCAATAGTATTCATGATTTATCCTCTATTACCAACGCACTTCGAACTTTTTACGTAACCAAATTGCAAGACTGTTTAAACCAATCATTAATGCAAGTAGTACGATAATCGCAGCGGCAGTACGGCCTTCGAAGAAGTTACGCAACTCATTACCTTGCCATAAGTAAACTTGGACAGGTAAAGCAGTGGCTTGATCAAATGGTGTTGTTGGAATACTTGCAACGAATGCACTCATCCCGATTAAAAGTAAAGGTGCTGTTTCACCAAGTGCATGGGCAACACCAATAATTGCACCTGTCATAATGCCCGGTAATGCCAACGGTAAAACATGGTGGAAAATCGTTTGGAACTTAGAAGCTCCCAAACCAAGTGCAGCTTGTCGAATAGAAGGCGGCACAGCTTTTAATGAAGCACGCGTGGTAATGATGACAGTTGGTAGTGTCATTAAGCTTAAAACCAATCCACCCACTAGCGGAGCTGATAAAGGTAAATGCATCCAACCAATGAAAATTGCTGCGCCGAGTAAACCAAATACAATTGAAGGAACAGCAGCAAGGTTATTGATGTTAACTTCAATAATGTCTGTAAGAACATTTTTTGGAGCAAACTCTTCGAGATAGATTGCGCTGGCAACACCAATTGGGATCGCAATGATGATCACGATGAGCATCATGAACAATGAACCCATGAATGCACCTGCAAGACCACTAATTGCCGGAGAACTACGAGAGTCAGGATTCTTAAATAAAGTCGTATTAAAGGTACTTTCAAGAACACCTTTTGCTTTTAACTCATCGGCAAGCTTACGCACTTCTGGATCAAGTTGTTGCTGATCATCTGGTAATGAACGATCAATATTACCTTTTAACCAAACATCGACATTCGCATCACCTAAGAAGGTAATATTTTCTTTTTTACCGATTAATGATGGATCTGCAAAGACCATATCACGCAGGCGATAAGCTTCCGAGCTTGCATATAAGCTGCTCAGGTAGTCACGTTGTGAGGCAAGTGCAGGATCTTTAGCAATCATTCCATTTACAATGATGCCATCCCAATCCACCATACCCATTTTAGTTTGCCAATCAACATAACGTTCTTGGTAATGCGCAGGTGTTTCACCTTGAGTACGTACAGGCACTGGACCTGCATCAATTACTTTAGGGTCAAAGTAAATTGGAACATTCATACTTGTTTGCCAAAAAGCAGGTAAACCTTTTGCCAAAATACTACCGAACAAGAGAGCAACAAATGCAAGACCAATAACGACTGCCGATAAACCCGCAAAACGGAAAGCTTTTTCTTTGCGATGGCGTTTAGCCAAAGATTTTTCAATAACCTGTTTACGTCGTTCACGTGTTTCAGCAGCAGCTTTCGGATCAAATACGTTCTGATCCATAGGAGATGATGTATTTGATGTACTCATTCGTATTGCTCACGGTATTTACGCACAATGTACAGTGCTACAATATTTAATCCCAAGGTAATAACAAATAGTGTTAAACCTAGTGCGAATGCAACCAATGCTTGCGGACTTGAGAAGTCTGTATCTCCAGTCAACTGTTTTACAATAGTGACTGTCACTGTCGAAACAGCTTCAAATGGATTTGCGTGTAAAAGTGGACTGTTCCCTGCTGCTAAAACCACAATCATGGTTTCCCCAACCGCACGAGAGACTGCCAATAAGAAAGCACCTGTAATACCCGGTAAAGCTGCCGGTAATACGACTTGACGAATTGTTTCAGACTTAGTCGCACCCAGCCCTAAAGAACCGTCACGTAGTGCACGCGGGACTTGAGTAATAATGTCATCAGACAAAGATGACACAAACGGGATAATCATAATTCCCATTACAAAGCCAGCAGTTAAAGCACTCGTCGCATTAATTTCTAAGCCAATATAAGCACCCGCAGCTTTAAAGAATGGTCCAATAATCATCATGGCAAATACACCATAAACAATTGTTGGAATACCAGCTAAGACCTCAATTGTCGGTTTTGCCCATGAGCGGAACCATGGTGAAGCATATTCAGCTAAATAAATTGCGATCATTAATCCAACTGGTACAGCAACGAGTAGAGCGATACCACTGACCATGAGCGTGCCCCATAGCAATGGTAATAAACCATAACTACCTTCAGCATTGCCAGAAGTACTAAAGCCTGGGTTCCATTCTGTGCCAAAGAAAAAGTCCATTGGACTTACAAAACGGAAGAAGTGCATTGCTTCGCCAAACATCGACATTACGATACCGATGGTGGTTAAAATCGCAACACCAGAACATAAAATCAAAGCAACGTTAATGGCACGTTCAACTTGGTTACGAGCACGATATTGTTGGCTGATTTTTTTCTTTGCCCAAACCAAACCTAATAAAGCAGCACAAATTACAACAGCAAATTTGGCAAAAGAGCCAATCGTTTGAAATTTGGAAAACTGTTGAGCAGCTGCTAATTCGTAAGCTGCTGGTTTATCACTCACCCCAAAGCCTGAAGCAATTGATTGAACACGATCAACTAATACACTTCTACCCGCTTCATCCAGAGAAGCACTTACAGACGCCGGAATATTATTAAAAATAATATGATTTAAAATACTTGGTTCAACTAAGTTCCAAATGATCAAAATTAAAAACGCAGGGATACCGCACCAAAGACCAACCAGTGCGCCATAATAACCAGGACGAGAATGTAACGTCGCCGAGTTGCTTCCCTTACCTGCTATGTTACGGCTCTTTCTCAGCCCAAGTTGATATGCAATTGCCACGAGGGCTAACAACACACCGATAAGTAGCAGATTCATGTACTCTCCACTGTTTTCTCAATTGTCATAATTTGGAAAAACAAGTTAGACAAAAAGGCTGATGAACTCTTAAGATCACCAGCCTTCATTCAAACTAACTTATTTAACAGTTTTACCTGCTTTAAAGTCAGCCAAAACTTTTGCACGTTCAGCATCAGACATCGCGATTAAACCATCACGCTCAGCTTTAGAACCTTTACCAGTCGCTTTCTTGCTTACGAAATATTCTACAAATTGCGGTAAGCCTTTAACTGATTTTAAGTGTTCGCCTTTCACGTAGAAGTACAATGGACGCGATACAGGATATGTACCATTCAATACTGTCTTCTCAGATGGAACAACGTTGTTTACTGTTGCTACACGTAACTTGTCACGGTTCATGTCATAGAAACTTAAACCAAACACACCTACTGCACTTGGAGAAGTTTTTAAGCGTGCTAATGTTTCTGTATAGTCACCAGCGATTTCAATTACACGGCCATCTTTACGGAAAGTAGAACATGCTTTCTTCTGAGCATCTTTATCTAAGCTCTTGAAGTATTCATATGCTTCACAACCAGCTTCAACCATTTTCTCTTGGAAAACTTCACGAGTACCGTGGTTAGATGCAGGAATTACAAGAGTAATCGGTTCATTTGGAAGTGTTTTATCGATTTGATTCCAGTTTGTATATGGGTTTGGAACCAATTTACCTTTTGAAGGTAACTGTGCAGCTAAAGCAGCAAACACGTGGTAAGGTTTTAATTTATAAGCCGCTTTGTTTGAGTTAGACGCGAATACAATACCATCGTAACCAATTTTGATTTCTTGAATTTGTTTTACACCAGCTTTGTTACAAGCTTGAATCTCAGTACTCTTAATTTTACGAGAAGAGTTCGCAACGTCAATTGTGTTATCGCCAACACCTTGACAGAATTGTTTCAAACCAGCAGAAGAACCGCCAGAACCCACTACAGGAGTTTTAAATTGAGGGAAAGTATTACCAAACTCTTCAGCTACAACGCTGGCAAACGGTAATACAGTTGAAGAACCAGCAATTTGAATCGTATCACGAGCTGCATTTGCAGTCGTTGTTACAGCTGCCCCAGTTACTGCTAACGCAATTGCGATTTGACGTGGATTTAAGCGCATTCTGTTCTCTCTCATTAATGCAATAGGTTGTACGTCACTTTTTGTTGAGTGCTTGTACGCTCTTTAATAGCTGCATTGTGAATAGAAAATATGACAATTAAGTTACAGTATGATGACGCTTTAATGATTTCAATATTGTTAATTGTCACATTATTATTTTTTGACTACTATCAACTATTTAATTCAATCGTAGTAGGTATTTTACCGTGTATATTAGTCTGTATTATTACACTCATTAAAAATATAAGTTTTTTGTATTTATAAAATATAAAAAATAAAGATGTTATAAATGTATTAAAAAACGATAATTTAGTTATTTTTAGTTTGATGATTAAAATAATTTTTGTTTAAGGAAATGGTTATTAAAATATTTCTAAAAATAATAATTTCTTTGTAACATGAAAATAATATGACAAAAGATAAAGGGTTACTTGCCTTATGTCAGGTAACCGCAATATGATTGTCAATTTAAGCGATCAACTCGATTGTACTTCTGGCATCGCAACCATTTTTTTACGATATTTTAATAAATACGTAAGCGCTAAAACAGCCAGCCAAATTGGACCTAAAATCACGGCAAGTCTCATATCTGGCGTCATTGCCATAATAATAAGAATAAAACATACAAAGCTAATGGTTAAATAGTTACTCCATGGGCTAAGGATGCTTTGAAATTTGGTTTGACGCTTTTGCAATTTCATTGCTTTAGTAAATTTCAAATGAGTCACTGAAATCATGAGCCAATTAATAACAAGTGCAGCCACCACAAGCATCATAAAGAGCTGAAAAGCTTGACCAGGAATCAGATAGTTCACAACTACACATATTGCAGTGATAGATGCAGAGACAACTGCTGCTGGAACCGGAATACCGCGACTGTTTACTTTTTTCAAAATTGCAGGAGCATTACCCTGCTCTGCCAAACCATGCAACATACGACTATTACAATAGATACAGCTGTTATAAACTGAAATAGCAGCAATCAAGACCACAAAGTTTAAGACGTTCGCAACACCGTTACTATTGAGTGACTGGAAAATCATAACAAATGGACTGCCGCCTTCTGCCACCATATTCCATGGATAAAGACATAAAAGAATACCGATTGCACCGATATAAAAAATTAAAATACGGTACACAATCTGATTTACTGCTTTAGGTATAGTCGTTTCAGGTTTCTTCGTTTCAGCTGCAGCAATACCAATTAATTCCAATCCGCCAAATGCAAACATAATGACAGCTAAAGCCATGACAAAACCGTGAATCCCATGTGGGAAGAAACCACCGTGTTGCCATAAATTTGCAACACCTGCTTGCGGACCTGCTGAGCCTGAAAGTAAAAGATAAGCACCGAAACCAATCATACTTAAAATGGCAATAATTTTAATGCAGGAAAATAAAAATTCGGACTCCCCAAAAAAGCGGACATTTACCAAGTTAATGCCATTAATTAAAATAAAGAAAAATAAAGCAGTCAGCCATGTCGGAATTTCAGGCCACCAAAACTGTATAAACGTCCCAATCGCACTCAATTCAGCCATGCTGACGAGTACGTACAATACCCAATAGTTCCAGCCAGACATAAAACCAGCCATTTTGCCCCAATACTTGTTCGCAAAATAACTAAAAGAACCACTGACCGGCTCTTCAACAACCATTTCACCTAAATGACGCATAATTAAAAAGGCAATAATTCCAGCAATTGCATATCCTAATAAAATTGAAGGACCAGCCAGTTTAATCGTTTGGGAAAGACCTAAGAATAACCCTGTACCAATCGCCCCTCCGAGTGCGATGAGTTGAATATGCCGATTGGATAAGCCTTGTTTTAACTCGTGCTTATTGTTTGCATCCATAACATTATCTCCAATGTTGGTGTCACTTCCTGTACACCTTTATTCAGCACCACATCCGAAGATCAGGAACCGATCTTCGGACATAAATTTACTGTAATGTGAGTCCATTTAATTTTTGAGAAGACGTGTCCTGTCTTCTATTTAAAAAGAGATTGCATCCTTACATTTAACTGGTTGGGAACGCTCCTTTAAAATTTCGTAGCCGCGATCACCGTAGTCAAAACGTGCAATCACAGAAGCAAATTTTTTCAAACTCACCGGTGCATCCATTGCTGGTAGTTTTAATTCAATAAAGGTTAATTGATCATTTTGCTGAACATTGTCTAAAACGCTCTTCAGCTGGCCAACGGTTTCAACCACATAAGTTGTATGGCCTTTTTTACCGTTAAATACCGCAGGAATTTCAGTGTATTTCCAGTTTTGCACATCGTTATAGGCCGCGTTTTCGCCCATAATTAAACGTTCAATGGTGTAGCCGCCATTGTTCAGCAAGAAAATGATTGGTTTTAAACCGTGACGGATAATTGTAGAAAGCTCTTGTACCGTAAGCTGGAATGAACCATCACCAATAAACAGAATTTGACGACGTTCAGGAGCAGCCAACAAACTACCAAGCAAAGCCGGTAAGGTGTAACCAATAGAACCCCAAAGCGGCTGTGCAATATATTTAGCTGTGGCAGGAAGCTTTATTCCTGACAAAGCAGAGTTTGATGTCCCCACTTCACCAATAATCACATCATCTTCTTTTAAGAACCCTGAAATGTAGTTCCAAAGCACATCTTGGCTAAGCTTCTGTTGAGCTGGCGCTTCAATTACTTTCTGAGGTTGTTTTTCAAGAAGAGGTATTGTCGATTTACGTGGCGCAACTTTTTTATTTAGCTCGACAAGTAATTGTCCAATTTCAATACCCGGAAAATCCTGACCAAAAATATTCAAGCCATAAGATTTAATTTCGATGTAGTTCTTGGTCTTAATTTGATGAGTAAATACAGCTGAGCCTACATCGGTAAAGCGCGCGCCAACACCAATTAAACAGTCAGATTGTTCAATGATATTTTTTACATGCGGTTGGCTTGCTCCACCCACATAAGTTCCGATGTAAAGAGGTGAGCCTTCATCCATAATATTTTTTGCAGTATTCATGCCTGCAAATGGAATTGAGCATTTTTGAGACAAATCATTTAAAAGTGAAGTTACACCAAAAACTGAAGCTTCATTATCAATAAGAAGTGCAGGACTCTGAGCATTTGCAATAATGTCACAAAGTTTGCTTACCACACTCTGCAATAATTCAGGTTCAACAGCTGGGTAGCTTAAGTCAAGCGGACGCTCAGATACTTCAATCTTAACGTGAGTAATATCGCCTGGTAGTTGAATGTGCACAGGACGGCGTTCAAGGAAACACTGACGTAATACACGGTCAATTTCAAAGGCTGCATTTGCTGGAGTTAAACGTGTTTGGGCAACTGTGAACTCTTTCATACAGTTCATAATATTGTCGTAGTTACCATCGACAAGCGTGTGATGTATTAGTGTGCCCTTTTGAACCGCATGTAAAGGCGGAATTCCTGAGATATGAATAAGAGGTACATTTTCTGCATAGGCGCCTGCAATACCATTAATTGCACTTAAGTCACCTACACCATAAGTGGTTGCCAAGGCAGAAAAACCGTTAATTCGTGCATAACCGTCTGCTGCATAGGCAGCATTTAATTCATTACAATTTCCAATAAATTCGAGTTGTGGGTCTGCTTCAACTTGTTCTAGATATGAGAGGTTAAAATCACCAGGTACACCAAAAAGATGTTGGATACCCATTTGTTTTAAACGAAGATTTAAAAAGTCACCGATTTCTATGAACATTGCTCTATATCCTTTGAGACCAATTTTTATTCCATAGAAAAATAATATTTCATCTATCTTTTAGATTTCGTGCATAATGAAAACGCATTTTAATAAAAATACATGATTTGTGTATCATAAAAGGATTTTATGCAATGGATAAGTTCGACTGGCAAATCATTCAGGCACTACAAAAGAATGGACGGCTCACCAATCAGGAAATAGGCGATTTAATTGGTTTATCTGCGTCGCAATGTTCAAGAAGAAGGCAGCTACTTGAGCAAAAAGGGATAATTCTAGGCTACACTGCGCGCATCCAGCAGCAGGCGCTAGGACTGGAAGTTACAGCGATGATACATATTAATCTAAGAACACACGAGGCAAAATCACAGCAGGCTTTTCAAGAACTCATTGAAGCTGAAGACAACATTCAGGATGCATTTTCAATTAGTGGTGATGCAGATTTTATTTTAAAAGTCGTTGCAGAAAACTTAGAACAGCTTTCTCAATTTGTGACTGAAAGATTGCTTTCTTATAATTTTATAGGTCACATAAAGTCTTACATTGTTCTTAAAAAAATTAAAGAACAGAATCATTTTTTAATCAAACCTAAAAGCATGAGCTATCATCACTCCCAATAAGTAAGCGAAGCTTTTCTCCCATATAGATAAAAATAAAAAGGCGGATACTAGATCCGCCTTAAAATGAATATTTAGACTTTACTGATATGAACCGTTTGCCCAATCGTATTTTCAAGCAAACCTTCTAAGCCAAATTCAGCACCTAAACCAGACATTTTCCAGCCGCCAAAAGGCGCATGAGGAAGAACTTCTGCATGGGTATTAATCCAAACAGTTCCGCATTGAAGCTGACTAGCATAAATCTGCGCTGCTTTAAGATCAGAAGACCAAATTGAGCCACCTAAACCAAATTCACTATCATTGGCACGAGCAATAGCATCGTTGATATCGGTATATTTTAAGACAGGTAATACAGGACCAAATTGCTCTTCTTGTACCACGCGGCAAGAATCAGAAACTTCAGTCAAAATAGTTGGTGCAATAAAATAGCCCTGCTCTGGTAATTGTTGTTGCCCAGACAGCGCTTTTGCACCCTGTTCAATGGCTTCGGCAATAAGTGCTTTCACTTTATTATATTGCATTTGGTTTTGTACTGGACCAAATGTTGTAGAAGATGCCATTCCGTCACCCACAACTTGAGCGTTGGCAATATCAGCTAACTTTTGAGATAAAGCTTCATATTGGCTTTCATGCACGTATAAGCGCTTTAACGCAGCACATGTTTGACCAGCGTTTAAGAATGCAATATTAAAAATCTTAGCTGCAATTTCATCAATATTTGCATCTGGTAATACAATACCAGCATCATTACCACCAAGCTCTAAAGTTAAGTGTTTTAGCTGCTGAGCTGCACCAGCCATAATGTGCTGACCAGTTCGAGTTGAACCCGTAAATACAACTTTTTGTACATCTGGATGAGAAGATAATGCTTCGCCAATCTCACCAGCACCAACCACAATCGAAATTACACCAGCAGGAACTTCTTGCTGAATGATTTCACATAAACGCAAAGTCGATAGTGGCGTGTATTCAGAAGGTTTGCTAATCACAACATTACCAGCACGCAAAGCAGGCATGATGTGCCAAACCGCAATCATCAGTGGCCAGTTCCATGGCGTAATTGAAGCCACTACACCTAATGGTTGACGATGACGTTCAATACGCTTGGTTTCGCTGTCTTCAATTATTTCTACAGGTAAATCCATAGCAGCGGCATAGCGAGTCCAGCCAATTGCACCCTGCACTTCCATTTGTGCAAGTGCGAGTGGCTTACCTTGTTCAAGCACAACCAACTCTGCAAGCATTTCAGCATGCTTTTCAATACCGTCAGCAATTTTATTTAAAATTGATTTACGTTCATCGTGCGAGACTTGTTGCCAAGCTTTAGATGCCTGTTTAGCTGCACTCACTGCTTGATTTACCTGTGCAACCGATGCTTTTGCACAACGTGCAGCAGTTAAGCCAGTAGCAGGGTTAAGAATTTCTAGCTCACCTTGTTCACCTGAACAAAGTTGACCGCCAATAATAAGTTTAAACTCATTGAGCATATTCGCTTGTTGCATTTCTTCTTCCTTGTCTTAATTGTAATTACAGCCACTTACTTTTTTCAGTTAAAGCGGGATTATTAAAAGTAAGTACGATATTGATATATCAATGTGACCAAAAATATTGGGGACATACCAATACAATAAGAAATTTGCTCCCCATAAATCATGCATAATTATTTTTGTTTTGTGAAAATATGCATGATTTGTGCATGTATTCTTTTCTTCATACACAATTCAAATAAAAATAATCTGCAATAAAAAAGCTCGGTAATAAACCGAGCTTTTTTTGTTATCAACTCAATTAGTCAATTGGTGGTACATAGTTACCAGAAGCAATTGCATCTTTAATGCGGTCAGCTTCAGCCAATACTTGACCTAAAAGGTTTTTAACGTTTTCAAATGTCACAACAGGGCTTAATGTTGTCATTTTCAATGACTGTACATTACCAACTTTTGTTACACCGATATTTGCTTCACCACGTGCAAACAATTCGTCCGCTACGTTTTGGTTTAAGCTATCGATAAACTCAGCTGGGTAGCCTTGTGGAACAACGCGGAATAATACCGAAGCAAACTGTGGTTCAACCAAAAGTTCTAAACCATCAGTTGCCTTGATGTAATCTGCAACTTCACGAGTAAGTTTTACACCATGGTCAATCATTGAACCATAAAGGTCTTCACCTAGTGATTCGATTGTCATCCACAATTTCAATGCATCAAAACGACGAGTCGTTTGTAATGACTTAGACACAAGGTTTGGTACACCGTGCTCTTCGTCATAAGCAGAGTTCAAGTACTCAGCTTCATAATGCATGAAACGATAGTTCGCTTCGTCTTTTAACAAGAACGCGCCACAGCTAATGCTTTGGAAATAATGCTTATGGAAGTCAAGGGTGATCGAGTCAGACAACTCAATACCATCAAGCATTGCACGATAGTCATTTGACAGAATTAATGCACCGCCCCATGCCGCATCGATATGCATCCATGAACCATATTTATTGGTAATTTCACGGATTTTCTTCAATGGGTCAATTGCACCAGCATCAGTCGTACCTGCTGTCGCAACGACACAAGCAACAACTTTACCTTCAGACTGAAGATGCGCCATCGTTTTTTCGAGAGCATCTACATCCATTTGTGCATTTTCATTCACAGGAACAGTCACAACTGACTGGAAGCCCATGCCCATCATTGCCATGTTCTTTTGTACAGAGAAATGTGCATTTTCAGAACAAATGACTTTGACGTTTTTCATTGCATCGGCAGGAATACCATCACGCTGTACAGACCATGGATTACCATTTTCGTCTTTCCAGTTTTTCGAGATGCACCAGTCACGAGCAAGTAACACACCCATCAAGTTAGATTGAGTACCACCAGAAGTGAAAACACCAGCCTGGCCAGAACCATAACCTACTTTTTGACGCAACCAATCAATGAGCTGAACTTCCATTAATGAACCTGCCGGGCTTTGATCCCATGAGTCCATAGATTGGTTAGTTGCATTGATTAACACTTCCGCAATCTGGCTCATCACCATGGTTGGGCAGTGTAAGTGTGCTAATGAATGTGGATGGTGTACTTTCAAGCTTTTATTCAAGAAAAGCTCAATCATACGTTGAAGAGATTCTTGTACACCCATACCCTCTTTTGAAGGTTGGAAAGAAATTGCTGAACGCAATTCTTTAATGCTACCACCTGTGTACATCTTTTCATTTTGCAACCATGCTGAAACGGCTTTGACCGCTTCGCCCATTGCTGACTCATAGTCAGCAATGGATTGTGCATCATTGCAGAGTAACGCTTTACGATGTTCTGCAAAATCCACCATACTTATGCGCCTCGTACTGCAACCAGTGCTTCTGCAATTGCTTTCTTAAAGCGAGCAACTACTTCAACACATTCGTCTTGAGTAATGATTAACGGGCAAAGTAAACGAATTACCGTACCATTACGACCACCTTTTTCAAGCAATAATTTATTGTTGAAACAAGCAGTTTGAATCGCAGCAGCTAATTGTGAATCAGCAGGATGTGAACCAATACGATCAGCTGGTTTACGCTCGTCAACGATCTCAACACCGATCATTAAACCGCGACCACGTACGTTACCGATACATGGGAATTCTTGAGCTAATTTTTTAAATTCAGCTTGTAAGAAGTCACCACGCTCTTGCGCATTTTGAGCAAGATTTTGTTCGCTAATCGTTTTTAATACGACAAGACCAGTACCCATAGCGAGTTGGTTACCACGGAAAGTACCCGTGTGACCAGCAGGTTGCCAAGCATCAAATTTACGTTTAATACCTAATACTGCAAGTGGTAAACCACCACCGACTGCTTTAGACATTACAACAACATCAGGTTCAATACCTGCATGTTCAAATGCAAACATTTTGCCTGAACGTGCAAAGCCAGCTTGAACTTCGTCTAAAATTAAAACGATGTTGTGCTTTTCAGTCACTTCACGGATTTTTTGCAACCATTTTACTGGAGCTGTAACTACGCCACCTTCACCTTGAATCGCTTCAAGAATAACAGCAGCCGGTTTTGTTACACCGCTTTCTACATCTTCAATAAAGTTTTCAAAGTAGTAAGTTAAAGCGTCAACACCAGCTTCCCCACCTAAACCAAGTGGACAGCGGTATTCATGCGGATATGGCATGAATTGTACGCCAGGCATTAAACCGTTAACTGCATTTTTTGCACTTAAGTTACCAGTCATAGCAAGTGCACCATGGGTCATACCATGATAACCGCCAGAGAAACTGATCACTGAACTACGGCCAGTGTAAGTCTTAGCAAGTTTAATTGCTGCTTCAGTTGCGTCTGCACCAGCAGGACCACAGAACTGCAAGCAATATTCTTCTTTACCACCAGGTAAATATGCTAACAATGCTTCAGTGAATGCATCTTTTAAAGGTGTGGTTAAGTCTAAAGTATGCAATGGCAAACCACTTGCCAATGTATCTTGAATACTTTGAATCACCGCAGGATGATTATGACCTAAAGCCAATGTACCTGCCCCAGCTAAACAATCAAGGTACTGTGTACCTTCAACATCAGTAACCCAGCATCCTTGTGCTTTCGCTATCGCTAACGGTAATTTACGTGGATAGCTACGAACATTTGATTCCATTTGACTTTGGCGAGTCAAATAATATTCATTAGTAGCATTAGTGGCAGGGTTAACGGAAGTAACGCTCATATCGGATTACCATCTCTGATAGGGGTAGAAAGAAATAAGTCTGGTGACGATTGGTCCTTTGACTCGGTGCTTTATAGAACTAGCAAAGACACTTATTTTATATCTTGTAACTAGGAGCGCGATGATACCTAATTTTACAAGAAAAAAAACGTCTTTTATGTACTTTACTCATCTAATCTTATTGAAAAAATGTATCATCCCAATAGTTATGATGAATTATCATCATACTATGTGACAACCTAAAGAAAATATTCTTTTTTTATATTACTTTGATTTTTTAGTTTACATTGAAATATTTTATTTTTAAGTTTCTATTTTTTAAAAAGATTTTATCTTGACCATCATTTAAAAACCTGATCTCAATATTACAAATACGCCACAAAATCTGCAAAAGTTATGCATAAGTTATGTTTAACATTTCTTAATGAAAAAAATTAAATTTATATTAATTTTTAAAGGAAAAATTTATGCGTACTTTAGCCGTATCAACCCTTCTTTTAGGTTCCCTCCTTAGCCCTTTAGTTTTTGCTCAGGATGATAATGCTTTGAACTACAATATTGTAAATGTACAAGCCGAAGCTTCTCGCCAAGTTTCTAATGATGAAATGCATGCGACTTTATATATTGAAAAAAGTAACAAACAACCAGCTGAACTTTCAAATCAAATTAATCAATTAATGAATCAAGCGCTTAGCGTTTCTCGTAAATATCCTCAAGTAAAAGTGGAAACTGGTGCTCAAAGCACTTACCCAATTTACGATAACGATAGCAATAAGTTAAAAGAATGGCGTGGCCGTGCTGAAATCCGTCTTGAAAGTAAAGACTTTAAAGCCGCTAGCCAGTTAGTAAACGAATTACAGCAAAACTTCCAAACTCAATCAATTAACTTTACGGTTTCTGATGAACAACGTAAAAAAGTTGAAAATGAGTTGATGGTTGAAGCCTCTAAAAACTTCCAACAACGTGCTCAAATGTTGACCCAAGCTTGGAATAAAAACCAATATACTTTAGTCACTCTAAACCTGAACACAAATAACTATTTCCCACAACCTGTAATGCGTGCCAGTATGGCTAAGTTTGCCGTTGCCGAAGCTGCACCAGCTCAAGACATGGCAGCTGGTGAGTCTAAAATTACTGTGAATGCAAACGGTTCAATTCAGTTTAAATAAATTACCTTTTCCAGCCCAAGCAAGTGATTGCTTGGGCTTTTTATTAACTAACTTTCCCCATCTACATACTCTGCAAAAGCTTGAGCCAAATAATCAAAAAGCGCTCTGATTTTTGGAATTTGTCTAAAGCCTTCATGAATAACCAGCCATAGATCATATCGATGAATCTCTAGGTCTGGAAGCAGTTGAACAAGCTCTGAGCATTGATTTGCTATAGGGCACTGAATAAAACCTACTCCTAAAGCGGCTTTAACTGCTGAGAACTGAGCAGGATGACTATCGGTGCGTACTTTGAATTGTTCATTTTTTATTTCAGGTAGAAAAATCCTAATCATTTCTCTTTCAAGAAGATTATGGTCGGGTCCTATCAAATCATGCTGACTTAAATCTGCTAGACAGGTGGGGTAACCTTTACGCTGTATATAATCTCGATGTGCATATAGCCCCAATGGCACCTCACCAACCTTTTTGGCTACAAGCGCTTCCTGAACAGGAGGATACATCCTGATTGCCAGATCAACTTCTTGCTCAAGTAAGTTGGCAGAAGCATTGTTTAAAGATATTTCGATATTAACGTCTGGATAAAGTAAATGGAATTTTGAGAGCATTTGAGGCAGAACAAGCGTGCCTAAGAACTCCGATACACTCACTCGCACACTGCCTGCAATTAGATTTAAGGGGGCACTTGCTGTACGCATAAAATGGTAAGAAGCACGTTGCATAGCCCGAACTGGCAGTTCAAGAGCTAGCGCATGCTCAGTCGGTTTCAAGCCATGAACAGAACGGCTAAACAAAACAGTTCCTAGATGTTTTTCAAGCTGTTCTATACGTGTTCGAACAGTGGGTTGTGTAACGCCTAATTTACGAGCAGCTGCCGAGAAACTCCCCTCTTCTAAAACAACTAAAAAGAATTTCTGATCATCCCAAGAAGTCTGTTTGTTCATCAAAATTCTTTCATCTGCTCAATTAATTTAGTTAATTTTATTATAGGTCTACTTTTTTTATGATGTGAATATTGTTTTTGCATGTGATTAATCATCATAGAAATTAAGGAGACATACTATGAATAAGCCACTTTTACTGGTCTTTCATCCCGATTTAAATCAGTCCAAGGTTAATCGTGCTTTGGTTGAAGCATTAAAGCTTCAGAACCAAATCAATATTGTTGATATTCAAGAATTGTATAACGGATCTCTAGATATAATGAAAGACGGAGCAATTGAAGCTCAACGTCTAATCTCTGCGTCACACATTATTTTTCAGTTCCCTATCTATTGGTATTCAGTTCCTCCGATTTTCAAAACTTGGATGGATGCGGTTTTAACGCGGATGTTTTATCTTTTTTATGAACAGGAAGGCCAAAATATTGAAGGTAAACCACTTTACCTACATGTTACGGTTGGCAATTTGAATTCAGCTTATCAAAAACATGGTCAAAATGGCTTCACCATAGATGAGCTGATGGCACCTTTAAAAGCTACTGCACAACGATGTGGATTAATCTGGCACACACCTCATGTTGTTTTTAATGCAAATCAGTTAGATGAAAATAATATAGAAAAAGAAATTTCATTATCTTTAAAGCAGTTTGAACAGTGGGATATATTCAATAATGCTCCTCTTACTTCTTCATGCTAGTGCTAACTATAAAAAACGCACTTCTGAAAATCAGTAGTGCGTTTCGAGGTTAAAGTAATATCTTATTTTTTAAAAGGTAAAGCGTATTTAAAGATACGGCCTACCACCTGTCCAAACTGTTTAGCCAGACTTGCATTGTTATAATTTAGACCATATTTTTTACATACAGCTTCAACTTTTGGAGCCATTTGGCGATAACGACGCGCTGGAATATCAGGGAATAAATGGTGCTCAATCTGATGGCTCAAATGTCCGCTTAAAATATGTAATGCTTCTGAACCTTTCAAGTTAGAAGAACCACGAATCTGGCGCATATACCAGTGACCACGGCTTTCTTCTTGTAAAACAGACTTTGGAAATACTTCTGCATCTTTTGTGAAGTGACCACAGAAAATTATCGTAAATGTCCAGATATTACGAAGACCATTTGCAACCAAATTACCAGTAAATACAGGCAAAGCTGCTGGACCTGCAATTAAAGGGAAGAAAACATAGTCTTTAAAAAGTTGTTTTCCAATCTTTTTATTAACAGGTTTTAATTCTTCCAAGAATTTTGCCATGCTCTTACGTTTATAAAGGACACGTCCAATTTCAAGATTCTGAATAGCTACGCCCCATTGGAACAATAAACAAAATGGGATGCTATAAACAGGTTGAAGTAAGAAACCTGGCTTCCAGCGTTGCTCTGGGAATAAACGAAGTAAACCGTAACCAATGTCATCATCAATACCTTTAATATTGGTATAGGTGTGATGTTTATAGTTATGAGTTTGGCGCCAGTTATCAGAAGTACCAACTGTATCCCACTCGTAAGTTTGACCATTAAATTTAGGATCGTTCATCCAGTCATATTGACCGTGCATCACGTTATGACCGAGTTCCATGTTTTCCATAATTTTAGAGAAGCCTAATAGGCCTGTTCCCAAAATCCACGCTGGTGGGAACCAGCCTGCAAACAAACATGCTCGGCCTAGAAAGCTACTATAACGAATTGCAGCATAAACACGGCGGATATATTTAGCGTCTTTCTCGCCCAAATCATCCAATACTTCTTGCTTGATCTGATCGAGCTCTTTTGCAAATGCATCAAGTTCTGCTGGAGTCAAATCTCGATTTTTAGGATTTTTAAAATATTCGACTTTCACTGGCATATTCATAAGAGTTCTCTCTTAAAGATCAATAACTAGATCGGATTGTGCTGAGTTCACACAAATTTTGAGTAATTGGCTTGGTTCAGTGTTTTCACTACCGTTGAGTAAATTACGTGTTGAACCTTGTGATTTATTACAAACACATTTATTACAAATTCCCATACGGCAACCATGGGTTGGTTTAAGGCCTTCATGCTCAAGACTAACCAGAATTGACTGGCCTTTAGGAATTGCAATTACCTTATTAGACTCGGTTAATGTGACATTCACATAACCAATATCATCAGCAGAGCTTTCATTTGTTAAGCTAAAGGCTTCTGTTAAAACAGCTGGAGCTTTTTCAAAAAGTTGCTCAACAGTCGCCACAAAACCAGAAGGTCCACACGCATAAATTGTGCTGTTTTCGACATCATCAACTAAAGCTAAATGCTCTGCATTTAAACGTTCATCATTTGGGGTTTCTTGTGTATAGAAAACCTGATAATTAAAGTTCGGATATTGCTGTGCAACTTTTTCAAAGTATTCAACAAAAGCCGCATCTGAACGCTGTTTTACCCAATATAAAAGTTGTACCTGAACTTTATCTAACTGCTGACTTTGTTTAATCGCAGTAATTAGACTCAACATTGGGGTAATGCCACTACCTGCAGCCAACATAGTTAAATTCGATGTTTTGATGTTTTGTTGCATGTCACCATACGGTTGTCCAAGCTCAAAAACATCACCAATTTTGCTTTCAGAAATAAACCAGTTACTGACAATACCATCAGCAACTTTTTTAACTGTTAAACGTAGGTGCTGCGCATCAATTTGCGTCAAACTATAAGTACGTTCATAGCGACGACCAGCAATTTCTACAATCACAGGATGATGCTGGCCTGCAACACCCATTTTTACTAGGCGGTTGCATTTTAGCGTCAGGCTCACCATGTCATGAGCGACAAATTCTTTTTTTACAATTTGAACAAGTCCGTGCTTTACAGACCATAAAGGATTAACTTTTTGTAGCCAGAAATTAGCCATTTCTTTATCAAAGATGGCTTGTGTCAATGAATTGAATAGAGAATTTCTCTTTTCGATTGCTTGCATAACTGAAGGCTCTGTCGCTCTTTTTTAATTATTATACACATGTATATATATTTGTATATACACCCGTACTTTTAATTACAATTTCACAAGTTCAGCTTCTAAGGCTATAATCCTGAGAGTTTACAAATATATTGAACAGCATGACCCAATCTTCACTTTCTCAGAACCTGAATGACACACCTCAACAACAAGATGTCATTGAAATTAAAACAGCTACGCGTTCTGTTGGAAGAAAAGCGACAATTACTAAAGAAGAACTTTTTCAGGCCGCTCTAAACCTTATTGGTCCGCAAAAAAGTATTGCTTCATTGAGTTTACGAGAAGTAGCTCGAGAAGCAGGAATTGCGCCTAATAGTTTCTATCGACATTTTAAAGATATTGATGAATTAGCAATTTCTCTAATTGACCGTGCAGGTATTGTTTTACGTAAAATCATCCGTCAGGCTCGCCTACGTGCTTCCTTACAAGAAAGTATTATTCGTAGTTCTGTAGATATTTTCCTTCAACAACTAGATGCCGATGAAGGCAATTTAAGTTTATTACTACGTGAAAGTTTTACAGGTTCTGCTTCTTATAAGGCTGCTGTAGATCGCCAGCTCAACTTTTTTCAGCAAGAGCTACAAGAAGATTTAATCCGTCTTGAGCGCTTAAATAACAATCACCTTTATCACCCAGACCTCGTTGCCAAAGCAATTACTCAACTTGTGTTTCACATGGGTGCCAAAGTGATTGATTTACCGATCAATCAACGGACAGAAGTTGCTGAACAAACCATGATTATGATTCGAATGATTTTAGAAGGTGCTCGTCATTTGGATGAAGCAAAAATTCGCTAAAATCCCCTAATGAATGGCTTGTTGATGAACAGGCCATTTTTACATCTAACTCCCCTATTTTCCAATAAAAATATAATTCACTGATTGAAGCGAATAACTTGCCAGAGTATAAATAATCATTCCGTTTGCTCTTTCTCCTATATTCCCAACGATCTCAGGGATCCACATGCAAAATTTGAATAATCGTCAAAGTCTGATTGCAAGCTACATTCTTATGGGCATCTTTTTGCTTTCGGTTATCCCATTACATCTATTAGCAAGTTTTTTTGCAGGCTTTCTCATTTATGAAATTATTATTAGTTTAAGTTCGGTTGTAGAACGTTATATTGATGGCCAAAGAGCCCGTATTTTTATTAGTATTTTATTAAGTATCGTCACCATCTCACTTATTGGTTTTTTCATTACCAGTCTGATTAGTTTTGTTGTATACGATCTAAAAGGCGTCGGATTACATAGTATTAATAGTAAAGTTGATCAAACCTTACTTCATTTACAAGCAGAAATCACAAAATATCTTCCAGGTTATATTCCTGATAGCGTGACAGATCTAAAAGACGAAATCTTTGCATTTATGAAAGATAACGTCACCACCCTAAAAAATACCAGTTCCGATATTTTGCATAACTTCGTGACTATGGTCATGGGATTAATTATTGGTATTTTGGTGGCGATACATGGTTTTCATCGCCGTACGCCTCAGCCTGTTTTTAAGTCACTGCTTATCCAACGTATTCAAAAATTATCAATTTCATTTAAAAATGTTGTTTTTGCCCAAATAAAAATTTCAGCTATTAACACGCTGCTCTTTATTTTGTTTGCATTTATTTTATTACCGCTGTGGGGAGTCCATCTTCCTTTTGCAAAAACTTTAACCATTTTGACCTTTATGTTTGGACTGATTCCAATTTTAGGTAATCTGATTTCAAATACTTTGACATTTATTGCCGCTCTTACCATTTCTCTTGGACTAGCAGGAGCAGCATTACTTTATCTCGTTCTTGTTCACAAACTTGAATATTTTATTAATGCTAAAATTATTGGGCATAAGATCAATGCCAATGCATGGGAAATTTTATTAGCAATGCTAGTATTTGAGTCAATTTTTGGTTTAGGTGGTTTAATCGCTGCTCCAATTTTTTATGCTTATTTAAAATTAGAGTTAAAAGATGCCGGTCTCATCTAACTCAAAATCAATATATAAAAAAAGCGCCCTCTCGGCGCTTTTTTCATTTTGAGTGAGTTACGGCTTAACCACCACTAACACCTGAATTGCTTCTGGTGTAACAGTTAAACCATCAAGTAAGCTCAAGCCTTCTTTTTGCAGTTTTTGTAAACGTTCAATTTCGTCTTGACGAATACTTGGGTTAAACTGTTTTAAATAAGTTAAACGGTCAATTTCATATTGCCATTTATTACCATAATGTTCTTTTGCTTGCTGCTGAAGCTGCGGTAAATCAACTTTCGCAATTTCTAACGCTTGTTTATAGCGCTGCTCAATGATATCACGACGAGCTTTAACTACTTGGCGGCAGCTATTGCCATCTAAGTGATGTAAATATGGTTTTAAAATTGTCGGATCAATTTTTTCAGATAAATCCTGACCATTTTCACTTAACAATACACGAATAAGCTGCTTAGGTAAGCTTGATGGTAAATTCAGTGACTTCGGTGCAACAACATCCACTTTAAACCAGACTTCAATTAATACTGAACCCTGCTTTAATGCATTAGATTTAAGTACAGCAACATTGGTACTACCAAATGATTGCGTACGGATCATTTCCATAACACTTTCAATGAATGGATGCTCTAAAGTTAAATATTGAGCATCTTCACGAAGTTGAGCTTGATCGCGATAGAAAGTTGCTGTCATACCTTCTTCGTCTAATGCCAAACCTTGCACTTGCATTTGGTCGGTCGGTTTAATAATCACCGTACCATTACTTTGTTCATCAAAATCGATATTGGTTGATGACATGAAACGCTTCACAAACATTGGCAGCGTTGTATTGTCGTCATAGTCTTCAAGAGCTTGAACAATTTCTTGTGCCACAATAGGACGACATGAATTATATTCAAGTAAACGATCTCGGCCAGCTTGAAGTTCAGCTTCTAAGGCTTGACGTTGAACATTCACCTCTTCAAGCAAATCTTCAAATGTTTGACCTTGGTCTGCAAGTAAACAGTCTTTTAACTCAACAATAAAGTTTTCTTGCAGCGTTTGTGCTGTTGGAGAAATATTGCTGAAAATATTCAGAGCTTCATTATACCAACGGAACATACGCTCTTGAGCTGTTCCCACAAGGTATGGCACATGAATTTGAATACGGTTTTCTTGCCCAATACGGTCTAGACGTCCAATACGTTGCTCTAAAACATCTGGGTTAGCTGGTAGATCAAATAAAATTAGATCACTGGCGAATTGGAAATTACGGCCTTCCGAACCAATTTCTGAACACAGTAAAATCTGCGCACCATAGCTTTCTTCAGCAAAATAAGCAGCAGCTTGGTCACGCTCAAGTAAGCTCATGCCTTCATGGAACATTGCCGTACGAATGCCTGCATGCAAACGCAACACATTTTCTAAAGACTCAACCACTGGTCCACTACGCGCAATTAAAAGCACTTTTTTATGCTTAAGATCTTTGCGTAAAATTTCCATTAACCATGGCACACGCGGATCATTTTGCATCCATGAACCATCAATTTGTGCTTCTTCAGGCCACATTTGCTCACGCAGTTTGCCATCTTTTGACCAATCTTCTGGTGCTGGTAATGGTGCTGGCTGACAATCACGACCTGGGAAGCCCTGAATAGCTTCACGTGTATTACGGAATAAAATACGTCCAGTACCGTGACGGTCTAATAATTCGTGAATTGCTCTAAAGCGTTGATCTGGCTGGTCTTCAATGCTGTGACCTAACAAACTTTCTAAAGCAGATAAATGCTCTGGTGTTAGAGCTTGATCCGACATGAGCACTTCAGCAATTTTTGCAGTCTGCTGGTACTGAGTCTCTTCATCTAAGAAGCGCTCTAAACTACTAAAACGCTGTGGATCAAGTAAACGTAAGCGAGCGAAATGACTTTCTACACCTAATTGTTCAGGTGTTGCAGTGAGTAATAATACTCCTGCTGTATTTTCAGCGAGCTCTTCAATTAAATCGTAGCGATCATTACCGCCTTCTTCTTCGCTCCACATCAAATGATGTGCTTCATCGACTACGAGCAAATCAAAACCAGCTTCTATGGCTTGCTCACGCAAATCATCATGGTCAACCATTAAGTCAACGCTGGCAATAATGCATTGCTCAGTCAAGAACGGGTTAAGCTCTGGATCATGTTCTTTAATAGATGCAGTACGCGTTAAATCAAACAAAGAGAATTGCAAGTTAAAACGGCGACGCATTTCAATCATCCACTGATACTGAAGAGAATCAGGGACTAAAATCAGAATTCGTTCTGAACGACCAGTTTTAAGCTGTTGGTGGATAATTAAACCAGCTTCAATTGTTTTACCTAAACCAACTTCATCGGCAAGTAAAACACGAGGAGCAAAACGTTTACCAACTTCATGTGCGATATAAAGCTGATGAGGAATCAAACCAACACGGGCACCGACCATACCACGTAGAGGGCTGGTCTGCATTTGCGCTTGCATCAACATCGCTTCAATACGCAGGTCATACCACTCTTTATAATCAACTTGACTTGCAAGCAAACGATCTAAAGGTTTAGATAATTGAATTTGCGCACCAATACGCGTTTCATTGAGTGCTTTACGCTCTTGCTCGCCATTTTCTAAAGTACGAACAACGTTGTAACGCAAAACGCCATGACGATCTTCAACAGACTCAACGATCCACTTCTGGCCTTCTTGATCTTGAACTTCATCATTCGTATTGAAGATGATACGAGATAGTGGCGCATTATTACGTGCATATACACGTGTCTCATCACTTTTGGGGAATAAAATGCTGACAGATCTTTCATCTACATCAATAAGAACACCTAAACCGAGCTCAGTTTCTGTGTCTGATAGCCAACGTTGACCAATAGCATACTGCTGCAATTTTTCCACCTTTCTCTCAAGTTCGCACTACATATTGTACGATGCAAATTAGCTTATTTTTGCATCTTTTTATGTAGTCTTTAAAGCAAAATTTTGAAGCAAAAACCAATTAAATCGCTTTGCTACAAAAAATCACGCATTAAATTTTTTACATTAAAACGGTACAGGACAGTCAAAAGTTAATGTTTCTGCTGTGACAGGATGATTAAAACTTAACTGTTTGGCATGCAAACATAAACGCGGAACAAGTTGTTGCTCCGGTGTTGCATACAGCGTGTCACCTACAATTGGATGCCCCAGATATTGCATGTGTACACGGAGTTGATGAGATCGGCCTGTAATTGGTGTTAATTTCACACGAGTTACAGGTTGCCCCTGAATCTGAAAATGTTCTATTGCCTGCCAATGTGTTAAAGCAGGTTTGTTGTGAGAAGCGTCGACAATATGTAAAGGTGGTCGGCTTGGATCATAGATGACAGGAATATCTACTGTCCCCTCACCCTCTAAATGACCTGCGACAAGCGCTTCATATATTTTTGAAGTCTGACGATCTTGAAATTGACGTGCAATCGCACTTTGACCGCGCTTTGATAAACCAAATACTAAAATACCTGAAGTATCTCGGTCTAGACGATGAATGAGCAAAGTTTTAGGTTCAATCGCAACCAACCTTGTCAAAACGCTATCATGTAAATCACCTTTACCAGGAACACTCAAGATGTCCGAAGGTTTATGAATCACCATAAAATCATCATCACGATAGATCAGATGTTCACTTAGAAAATCACTCAAAGTTGTATTCCCAAGGTAAGATGAAAAACAAGCGGGCAATAATAAAAAGCTTACGTCCGAATTACAATGCCGTTCGGGTAAATTAACAGCAGAATTTGCAAATATTATGGATCACTTGAGGTCTATAGTCAGTTAAGGCTTCAATAACTGCATAATATGTTGCAATGTCGGTGTTTGCATGATCTCTTCAACGCTTAAGCTCGCACCATTTGCACGCCATAGATCGACCAGATAATTAACAGCAGGCTGATCTAGACCGTAATTTCTTAAATCAATTTCAGGATGGATCTCCATAGGATGTCGCCCCACCTGTTCAGCAATTGCCAATAAAATTCCTTTATCTGACAAGATATAGGAGGAAGATGCACTTAAAGACCATAAACGTATTAAGCTGTACGTATTTAAATGTTTTATATGGTCAAAACTGATCTTTTCAACCCATTGGATATGCT
This sequence comes from Acinetobacter sp. GRABPA_MV_2, assembly GCF_056725885.1. Taxonomy (NCBI): domain Bacteria; kingdom Pseudomonadati; phylum Pseudomonadota; class Gammaproteobacteria; order Moraxellales; family Moraxellaceae; genus Acinetobacter; species Acinetobacter sp. GRABPA_MV_2. The sequence continues at coordinate 197,619 of NZ_JBWZNA010000003.1, read as the reverse complement.
GCTCTAGATTAGCCGCCAAGATCGCATCATTTACAACACTGACCTGATCTGTAATAGATAAAACAAGCTGCATGACTTGTTTAAACAGAGGAGATAAATCACCTGCCATCATAACTTGAGCTTTAGTATTTGATGACAAACGCTGACCAAGCTCCAACATGGTTTGTTGAAGCTGAGATGTCTCAATAAAAATAATTGGAATTTCGAGTGATTGAGCGCGCTTAATCAACAGTTCTAAATGGTTCGCCAATGGTTGCTCAGACCAATCTGGTCGTAGTTTAAGCTCATTGAGCCCAACCATGAGCAAAATACTTTGCGCTGACTCAATTGACCAATTTGAAGTACTTGCGGCTAACTGGATTTTTCGAGGTAAGGGATAAAACATTGTTCTCTATAAATATAAAAATAGCTCAAATTAAAAAGCCCGTTTAATACGGGCTTTTTTGCTTACTTCATTTCGGCGAATGTTTCTTTTGCAGCCTGAATCGTAAATTCAATATCTTCATCAGAATGTGCAGATGAAATAAAGCCTGCTTCAAATGCTGAAGGTGCCAAGTTGACCCCACGTTTTAACATGCCATGGAAGAACTTTTTGAAAGCTTCAATATCACATGCCAACATAGAGTCAAAGCTTGTAATGTCTTCTTGGTCGGTAAAGTAAAGACCGAACATTGCGCCAGCTTGCTGAGTCTTAAATGGAATACCCGCTTCATCAGCTGCAGCTTGTAAGCCTGCAAGTAACTTTTCAAGTTGAGCAGATAATTTGCTGTAAAAGTCAGGTTGGCGTAAATGTTTAAACATTTCAATACCAGCACGCATAGCAAGTGGATTACCAGATAATGTACCTGCTTGGTATACACCGCCTAAAGGTGCGATGCATTCCATGATTTCACGCTTACCACCAAATGCACCAACAGGCAGACCTGCACCAATAATTTTACCTAAAGTCGTTAAATCAGGTTTAACGTTATAAACTGATTGCGCACCGCCTAAAGCAACACGGAAGCCTGTCATCACTTCATCAATAATGAATACAGATTTATATTCATCACAAATATCACGAATGGCTTGTAAGAAACCGTCAATTGGTTTCACCATATTCATGTTACCCGCGACTGGTTCAATAATAACACCCGCAATTTCATGGCCGAATTTAGCAAAGCATTCTTTTAATGCAGCAATATCGTTGTAAGGTAGCGTTAAGGTATGTTTAGCAAAATCAACTGGAACACCCTTTGAAGTAGGTTCACCTTCACCTAAAGTAAGTAAGCCCGAACCTGCTTTTACTAAAAGTGAGTCTGAGTGGCCGTGGTAACAACCTTCAAACTTCACGATTTTGTCACGGCCAGTATAACCACGTGCTAAACGAATAGCCGTCATGGTTGCTTCTGTACCTGAGTTGGTCATACGTACCAATTCAATTGATGGCATGATTTCACAGATAATATCTGCCAATGTTGTTTCGTGTACGGTTGGTGCGCCAAAACTTAAGCCGTCTTCTGCTGCTGTTTGTACAGCCTTAATAATCTCTGGATGAGCATGACCTAAAATCATTGGTCCCCAAGAACCAACATAATCAACATAACGCTTACCATCCACATCCCATAAATAAGCACCTTTTGCTTTCTCGATGAAAACCGGTGTTCCTCCAACGCCATTAAAGGCACGTACCGGAGAGTTCACACCACCTGGAATGTGTTTGCTGGCTTGTTTAAATAACTGTTCTTGCTTTGGAGATAAACTCATGGAAATGCTCGTCTTAAATATCTAAAAAATAATTTTGAAAGCTTAAGAAAATAATTGTGCCCAGGCCTGTACACGGGCAGGAATTTCAGCAGTTGATCGGCCTAATATATCACTAATGACTGCACACAGGTCAGCCCCAGCTTCAATCACTGGTTGTGAGTTTTCAACAGTTAAACCACCAATCGCACAAATTGGTACATCATATTGGGCTGCTGCTTGCTTAATCACTTCGATCCCCACATTACCTGCTTCAGGTTTTGTAGAGGTCGCATAGACCGCACCAAATGCAATATAAGTCGCGCCCTCTGTAATTGCTTTTTGTGCAAGTTCTAATGAGTTCAGGCAAGTACGGCCAATAATGACGCCTTCTGGTAATTGCGATTTTGCATCAGTAATTTCGCCATCACTTTGCCCTAAATGCACACCTAAACCAAACTGAGCGGCCAGTTTTAGGTCATCATTAATGACAAAAGGAACTTGATATTTTTCACACAATAATTTGATTTGTTCGACTTCTGCGGGTTGCTCTGCTTTGTCTATTTTCTTACGGCGGTACTGTAAAATTGCGACCTGATGAGTTGCGAGTGCGGCATCTAGTTTTTCTAATAATAGTTGGATTGGGTCATCGTTGGTAATGAGGTATAAACCGCGCATACTCTACTCTCGCTTTTAAAAACTTCGCTAGTATAACGGATTTATAGGCCATCATAAGTACCGATTGATATAGGCTTACCAGTACCAATCGGTATATTTAAAAGAGAAAGTAAAAATTAACTCGGAATTTTGTCGTGTTTACGATCAACCAAACTCAAACGGCCACGTGCAACATCAGACAACATTCGCCAATCAGAAATAAAGCTATAGAAAGGTTGTTTAAAACTGGCAGGCTTATTTTTTTCAAACATAAAATGTCCAATCCATGCACACGCATAGCCAGACACTAAACCATAGAGTGCATATTTTGCTTGTTTCTTACGAATTGCTTTTGAAAAAAAGTATATGCCAATACTGCTACCCACCACATGCAAACGTCTGCTCATGATGTTACGGTGTTCAGTTAAATAAAAACGATAAAATTCCTGATAATTTTTAATCGGCAATTCAAACTCTGGCTGAGCTTCATGGCTAAAGTTCACTGGTGCATTCACGATCATCTTCCTGATTTTTATTTGATCAAAACGTCACCTGATTGTACACCTAAATAAAAGTGTAGCGTCATATGTTTGATTGTAACTTTCTCTATCAAAACCATTATTTTTAGAGCTAAGCTATTATACTTATTCAAGATAGTCTAAATACCTGATTCAGGGAGATATATTATGGTCGAAGTCGAACTAAAGTTTCAGTTACCTGAATCGAAGAAAAAAACTGTCCAGCAATACTTAAAAAAACACAAAGCAAAGAATATTCACTTACAGGCAAAGTATTACGATACTCCTGATCGACTGCTTGCAAAAAACGGTATGGCCTTACGTTTACGTAAAGAAGATGATCAATGGGTACAAACATTTAAAGCCGCAGGTCAAAGCCATCTCCACCGTGTTGAAGAAGAAATTCATTTAGGTGTGTGTGACCAAGAACCTGACTTAAACCTTGAGTTATATCAAGATAATAAAGTGGTAACTGATTTAATTAATACGGCTTTAGGAACAGAAGCTGAAAAATTAAGTTTGCAGTTTGAGACTGATGTACATCGTACCTACCATGTGTTTGAAGCAGATAATACAGCGATTGAAGTTTGCTTAGATGATGGTGTCGTAAAAACAGCAGATGCACAAAGTGTAATTTGCGAAGTCGAATTTGAACTCAAACAAGGGGCTGTGAAAACGCTAATTCAGTTTGCGCAGCAATGGATTAATCGTTACGCACTTTGGCTTGATGTAAGAAGTAAAGCCGAACGTGGCAACTTATTAGCACTAGGACAAGCTGCCTCACCTGCTGTTCATGCCAAAGCTCTGAAACTAAATAAAGATATTACTGCAGAACAGGCTCTCAAAAAGATTGTCGAAATCTGTTTAGAACAATTTTTACCAAATATGGCTGTCATTGCCGATGGCGTTGCTGAAGCTGAGCATATTCACCAAGCACGTGTGAGTCTACGTCGTTTACGTAGTGCCCTTAAGCATTTTGCAGGTTGGTCAGGCGAGCTAAATCCTCTTTGGGAAGAACAAATTGCTGAGCTTTTCCGTAAACTTGGAGACACTCGTGATGAAGATGCGATTCGTACCGAAGTGTTACCTATTATTCAACAACATGGATCACCTGAACTATTACTACCAGTTTCAGCCCAGCCCTCAAAAGAACTCTCAACAATCTTTACCTCTGCAGACACGATTAAGCTATTACTCAATTTATTAGCATTTGCTTATTCAGAAGAAGATTCTAAGTCCCAAAAAGGCAGCTTAAAAAAACATATTAAAAAGAGCTTAGATAAGTTACATCATAAAGTGATTAGTAATGCTGAACACTTCTCTGAAATTGAAGTGACTGAACAACACAAAATAAGAAAGCAAGCTAAGCAGTTACGTTATTGTGTTGAGTTTATTTCGAGTCTTTATCCAAATAAAAAAGTACAGCAATATTTAAAACAGCTACAACCTGTACAAAATACTCTAGGTCAATATAACGATTTGTTTATTGCAAAAGGTATTTTTAACAATGTGGTTGAACAAGATCCGTCTTTTTGGTTTGCTCTAGGCTGGGTCAAAGCCAAACAGCCACAATTACAAAAGCGCTCAGCAAAAGCTTTACAAACTTTTAGTCAGGCTGAAACTTTCTGGTAATTTATAAAAAGTCGCTGTAAACGTGCAGCGACTTTTTATCGGTATTTACCAAATACTTTCCATACACCGTTATCTGCCAACGGATCACTATAGCTATCGCTGCGTTGCTTTCTTGGCTTATCACGAGCATCGACCAGTTTAAAATGCGGTTCAACCCCTAGCACAATCCCATTGGTGTAAAACCGTGAACGTGTATATTCGCTTTGTCCATGCTGGAATACATAGGTTCTTAAATCGATGAATTCACGGTGAGCAACCAGAGCCGCGGTATCATCACTTTGCAACCATTCTTGCATCGTAAAAATCTGATCAGTTTCGAACTGCCCGCATTTTTCAATAAGACTCGCAACACCGCGAAAAGTTTTAGATTCTTTTGCGCGTGTTTTATTAATCCGAATTCGGTCTACGTGAAAAAAGAATAGCGGTAAATTTAAATGACTTGGCAAATGAATCGCATCTGGTAATTCATCTTCCATAAATGGCTGAAAAAGCTCTTGCGCCCTTTCAATTAGCCCCTGCCATTGTTGATAATAATTTTCGACTTCTTCTTGCAAGCCATAGTAAATGGGCAATCCTTCAACATGCTCTAAATATTGAGGTGGGAAAACATGCTGGCGTAATAAAGCAATATCTGTCTTTAAACTTTGAATAGCAATTGCATCTTGCATATTAGTTTCTCCTACCAATACTTAGGCTATTTACAGACTAAGTCAAAGGTTTTGTTTCCGCAAGCGTTTGCCTATAATAAGCAGCTCTATTTTTGCGGGAATAAGTCATGTCTCAAAAGATTAATGCAACAGATATTACTGAAGAAGAAGCATTAAATGCTGTTTTCTTTGAGCGTGCGGATGAATTTATTAAACAAGCTAATGATTTTTGTCGCCCGCCAAAAGATAAAAAAGTAGATCCAGCTGAGCTACGTGGTCAAGTGAGTGCTGCAATGTTATTTGCCACTGCCCGTTTCAATACGTGGGTAGCAGCAAATAACTTTAAAGATGGTAATGAAATGCGTGATGCGAAAGATCAGGTCATGTCTTACCTTCTTCAGCAGTTTCAAATGATGCTTGAAGATAACTTCGATGAATATTGTGAACAATTCGAAAATTATTTACGTTTCCGTAAAAATGAAGATTTTCACGCGCATAAACATGATCATTAATATGATTTAAAGATCCAAATAAAAAGCCACTTTTCAGTGGCTTTTTATTTACGAGAAGACTTTATTTTTTTGCTGCCTGACCATATTGATCAGCCATCACTTCGACTAAATGTTCAGGTTTAATATACTTCTTAATTACTCTATTAACGTCAGCAACAGTCAATTTAGTTAACTCTTGATCATGACGAATTCGGTCTTGCAATGTTTTGTTTGTTTCAAGCTGTAGATTTAACATGCCATGAATATTACGCTCATCTTCTAGTGCCGTAACTCGTTTCTTCATGATATCTGCTTTAGCAGCTTCAAGCTCTTGCTCAGTTACACCATTTTTAACCAAATCATTTAACACTTTGTGTATTGATGCAGACACTTGTGCTGAGCGACCCGAAGTATAATTTGCACTAATACTCAAAGCCCCTACATTCGTGTCACGATCAAGTTGCAGCCCACTTCCAAAACCATAGACTAGCGCATTTTTCTCACGAAGCTCTTGAGCTAAACGTGATGAAATTTGAGATTCTCCTAAAATATAGTTCATTAAAATGAGAGCAGATGCATCTGGATGGTTTTTCCCAACTGGAATTGAAAGCACACTTTGATAGCTACCAAATTCACGTTGCTCAGATAAAACATGAACTTGCTGTGCTGGAAAATCAACGTGATCAATCAAGATTTTTTGATAAGGCTGTTTACCATTCCAACGACCAAATTCCTGATTCAGTAATTTCTGCATCTTTTTCGCATCAAATTCGCCTGTAATAGCAATTTGAGCATGGTTCATTGCAAAGAAACGCTCATATAACTCTTTCACTTGCTCTTGAGTTGCGTTTTTCAACTGTTGTTTTGCCAATTCAGGTTCGAAGTGATAACGCAAATCACCCGGTTGATATTCTTCAAGTAAACGTGAAAGTGTTAAGCCAGCCACTACATCTGGCTCAGTATAAGGGCGATCAAGGCTTGATAAGCTTTGCGATTTAATTAAATCAAATTGAGATTGTTCAAATTTCGGATTTTTCATCACATCAAGAACAAACTTGAAAAACTCATCAAATTTTTCTGATTTAGACTGAATATTAATGGTCATGCCATTGCCATCAGCACTTGCATAAGCCGCACCGCCTGCATCAATTGATTTATCAGCAATATCTTGCAAACTGTATTTATCAGAACCACGAAGCAATAAGTATGACGTTAAATCAACTACCGTACCTTTATCAAATAAAGATTTTTCTGTTCCGAAGTCCATCGTAATCGTTGCGTAAGTACGATCATCACGTGTTTCAACTGGGAATAAAGCATACTTCATTCCATTTTTTAGTTTTCCACGGATAATCTTCTTCTCATTGCTTTCAACATATTGCTTAGAAGTTTTTAAAAACTCAGCGACTTCTTGTTGATATACCTTCGGATCTTTTAAAGGCTCGGCCTTTGCTTCGACCTGATCTAGAGTTTTAGGCGACTCTTTTGAATTTTGCTGTTGAGCTTTTTTCTGGTCTTCAGGGGTTGGCAAAATGTCGCCATCAATACGATGCTCAGCCACAAGGAACTGCTTTAAAGTTTGATTCACTTCATCTAGCTTAACTTTTTCTACTGAATCCAAATCTTTAAAATATTGATCCCATTGCCCGCCAGCGACGGTGTAATCACTTAACCGTGACCCAAGTGCTACCGCATCTTTAGTGATTAAGTCACCTTGAGTTTTCATTAAACTTTTAACACGATTTAATTCAACCTCAGTAAAAGGCTTCCCTTTTTCAATGCCCGCTAACAAAGAGCTTTCAACTTTTTTTGGGTCATTACTAGGTGAATAAATGGCACCAAGAAACACCACATTAAAATCTTGATCTAGCCAAGTACTCGCATCAACATTTGTGGTAATACCTGTTTCAACCATGTTCTGATATAAATGACCACTTGGCTGCATTGTATATAACAAAGGCGCTAAAGCGAGCGTGGGCTGAATTTTGGTATTTTTACCATTCATATAGATATGGAATTTAGCGAGATCGCTCCCCTTTTTCACCATAAACTGACGATTTTTTATTTTTGTAGAGTCGAGCACAGGAATCTGTACAGGCTTAGGAACAGCTCTTGCCGCGATTGGGCTAAAATATTGATCTATTGTTTTTAAGACATCCGTCTTATCGAACTTACCTGAAATCACCATGACTGCATTATTAGGTGCATACCAGCTACGATAGAACTGGTTTAATTCAGGCATTTTAATCGATTTAAGCTCAGGTAAATCGCCAATAGGTAAACGACCTAAATATTGGTTACCATAAGCTGACTTCCACATTTGATCCATCAGCACAGCAAAAGGCTGATCCATACGGACTTCACGTTCGCGTTTTACGATTTCAATTTCAGAAGGAACAAATTTTTCTTGAAGAACTAATTTATCCATACGTTCAGATTCAAGATACAGCACCTGATCAAGCGCAGTTTTTTCTGGACGAACGATATTGGTATATTTGGTCGAGTAATAATCGGTACTGGCGTTTGTCATCAATGTATATTGATCTAAACGACGCTGGAATTCTTCCCCTTTAACATTTTGTGTCCCCTTAAAAGCCAAGTGCTCAAGCAAATGAGCTAAGCCACTTTTACCTTGCGGGTCATTTAATGAGCCTGTTAAATAAATGGTATTAATAAAGATTTTATTTTCTTTGTCATTCGGCGCAAGTACAATCCGAAAACCATTATCTAATTTATATTCCTCAATATTTTGCTTACTTTTTACTAGTGTAGTTTGTGCCCAAGACGCAGCACTTAAACCAAGAATACATAGGGAGAGTGTCAGTTGTTTAAACTGCATAAACATATAAATACCAATTAATTTGAATAATAAAAAATCAATAGTTGTGGGACTATAGTAGGAAATTTAAGCTGACTTTCATAGTAAAGTTTTGAAAAAAAAGCCGTTTATTTAAACGGCCTTATATTTTAAGGAAAAATTTCAGCTTGCATATAAAGCTTCCCATACCCTGAAACTTCAATACGTTCCTGATTCAGGATATTGCAATATAAAACGCCTCCACGGCTAGAAGCCTGATAAGCCATAATATTATTTTTATCGAGTTTCTCTGCCCATAATGGTGCTATTGCCGTATGAATTGAACCCGTAACTGGATCTTCCTCAATGCCCGCGACAGGTGCAAAATAACGCGATACACAATCATATTGTTGATCGGCTTTTGAGGTGATTGCAACATCCATCCCTGCAGTGGTAATCGCAGTCCGTTTACCTAAGGCTTTAAGTAAGTTCATGTCAGGCTGCTCATCTAACACGTCTTGCACTGATTCATACTCAACAATGTAGGCTTGAACATTTTGATAAACCGCTTTAAAGGGTTTTGTTAATGCTTGACGTAAAAGAGCTGGATAATCTTCAACTTGATGAGCTTTGCGAATTGGAAAATCCATTCTGATTTTACCGTCTTCATCTTGGTGAACCACAAAAAGACCCAAGGTTCGAAGATGGAAATTAATGGTCTTTTTCTCGGTAAAATCTTTAAATAATACGAAAGCACTGGCAAGTGTGGCATGCCCACAGAAATCAACTTCGATCGTTGGAGTGAACCAACGGATTTCATAGTTTTCAGAGTCTATAATTTTTACAAAAGCAGTTTCAGATAAGTTGTTTTCAAGTGCTATCTTCTGCATTAAATCTACATCTAACCACTCTTTTTCAACAACGACAGCGGCTGGATTTCCACGAAATAGCTCTTTTGTAAAAGCATCGACTTGATACATTTTCATGATAGTGCTCTCTTTTGTAATAGGCTCATTTTCGAAAATTATTTAAAAGAAAAACAGATACAGTTTTTTTTAAATTAACATCACAGTAATAATTTATGCATATAAAAAACGGCTCATCCAGAATAGAGAGCCGTTTTTTTACTGATCTTTAATGATGTTGAGTTAATTCAATTTCATCTTCACTGTTTAATATTTCTTTATCAGTCTGACCCATGAATTGACTCGTCACTACACCCGCAGTCATTGAACCATTTACGTTTAATGCAGTACGTCCCATATCAATGAGGGGTTCAATTGAAATAAGAAGCGCAACCAAAGTTACAGGTAAACCCATTGCAGGAAGAACAATCAGCGCAGCGAAAGTCGCACCACCACCTACTCCGGCAACCCCAATTGAACTTAAAGTCACAATACCAACTAACGATGCAATCCACATTGGATCTAAGGTGTTGATACCCATAGTTGGTGCAACCATCACCGCGAGCATTGCTGGATATAAACCTGCACAACCATTTTGACCAATAGTCGCCCCAAAAGAAGCAGAGAAACTTGCAATAGATTCAGGCACACCCAAACGACGAGTTTGCGTCTCAATGCTCAGTGGAATACTTGCTGCACTTGAACGACTAGTAAATGCGAACGTTAAAACTGGAGCAACTTTCTTAAAGAATTTAAGAGGAGAAACACCTGTAAGCGTTAAAATAATGGCATGTACGATAAACATAATCGCCAAGCCTAAATAAGACGCCACCAAGAAACCGCCTAGATTTAAGATATCTGCGACATTTGAACTAGCCACAACTTTGGTCATAAGCGCAAATACACCATACGGCGTAAGTGTCATCACGAGACGAACGAGCTTCATTACCCATGACTGCAACGTCTGAATCGCAGTAAGAATACGTTGACCTTTTTCTGCGTCGTCCTTCATTAGGTTAAGCGCTGCTATACCTAAAAAGACGGCGAAAATAACCACGCTAATAATTGAAGTTGGGTTTGCACCAGTTAATTCAGCAAATGGGTTACTTGGAATAAAGGAAAGAATAAACTGCGGTACACTTAAATCGGTAACTTTACCTACATAATCTGTATTAATCGCAGTTAAGCGTGCAGTTTCAGCATCACCTTGCACCAAACCTTTTGCCGTTAAGCCAAACAGATTGGTAACAAATACCCCTACCAGTGCAGCAATCAGCGTTGTAAAGAGTAAAGTACCGATCGTATAAAAACTGATTTTGCCTAAAGAAGATGCTTGGTGTAATTTTGCCACCGCTCCCAAAATAGACACAAATACCAAAGGCATCACGACCATTTGTAAAAGTTTTACATAGCCGTTTCCAACGATATTAAACCAGCTAATAGATTCAGCAAGAATCGGATGGCCACCGCCATAAATCAAATGTAGTCCTAAACCAAACACCACACCTAGAACTAAGCCAGCCAGAACTTTTTTCGATAAGCTCCAGTCCGTTTTACGTGTTTGGGCGAGTAAAAATATTAACCCGACAAAAACCACAATATTGATGATTAAGGGTATATTCATTCCCAAACTCCAAATTATTGCTTGTGTCATCTTTCAAGGGGGCATATTTGACCATAGCCGGCCTATATAAACTACCCTTTTCAACAATTTTATAGCATCAAGATGATTACAAACCTCTGTGAGAATATAAAATGACTTTTTCATACATATATATCACTTTTAATTTATAAATTAAGTTAGATATTTACGTATGAAAATCAATCACAACCTAAGCAACCTTTAATTGAAATTGTTGCTCAATAAAATGAATAAACTGCTTTAAATTGGTTCCCCATGTTTCAGAAGACTGGGCAACTAAATATGTAGTGAAAAATGCGGATTCAGTATTAAGTCCAAAACAATTGACTGAAACTTTATCTGCAACTTTTGTGAGATATGATTTCGGTAATAAAGCAAAACCCACCCCTAATTCGACACAGCTTACAATCCCGTCAAGACTGCCCATTTCCATAATTTGTGAAGGCGGAACACTGTGATCATTTAAAAACAACTCAATTGCATGTCGATATGAACAACCTTGTCGAAATGCAATAAATCTGGTCTTTGCAAGAGTCGCCTTGTCTGGGAAACCCTGTTGTTGCTTAGGACAAACCAAAACCAGCTCTTCATGCCATACAGGAAAACTATATAACTCAGGAATCGAATGTTTCGATGCCACAAAAGCACAGTCTAATTCCCCCTGATGTATCGCATTTAATAAATAACGGGTCGGATGAGTTTGAAGTTCAATAGGCAAAGTAGGATACTGCCTCATACATTGATTGAGTAATTGAGGTAGACGTATTGCTGCTGTCGTTTCCATACTGCCCAAACGAATGGATTCATTCGGATCAATATCACCTTCTTGAAAGATCTTCTTAGCTTTATCGTGCAATGCAATCATTTGAACAGCATAGCTATGTAACTGTTGTCCAGCATTCGTTAAAGTCACGGGGTTATTACGATTGAATAAAATAACCTCTAACTCTTCTTCAAGTTTTTTTATATGGCTCGTGATATTCGATTGAACCGTATACATTTTTTGTGCAGCCAATGAAAAACTTCCACTCTCTGCAACTGCTAAAAAAAACTCTAGAGACTTAAGCAACATACTACTATCTCAAAATAAGATAATTGCTATCATATTAAATCATTTTTAAAGATTTAAAAACTCGTTTTTAATAATAAAAAAATTGAGCGTCCTCTCATGTCTACGTTTTATCGAATGAGCTTAATTGTCTTTTTGGCAACTTTTTTGGGAATTGGTGTTTTTAGATTTTCTTATACTGCGCTTATGCCCATCATGATCGAGCAATACCATTGGACCCATGATTTTGCCAGTTTCTTGGGCAGCGCAAATTTATTGGGATATCTCATTGGTGCTTTATTCGCCCTATTGAGTATTAAGGAAAAGTATATCCCATCCATGATTGTCTTGTCGGCTATAGCTGGCAGCCTCAGCCTACTAGGCTGTTCATTCATGGATATGCCTTTGGTGTGGTTCATTTTTTGGCGTACGATTTCAGGTATTGCTGGCGGCTTACTTATGATTTTGGCGCCTAGCTTAGCGATGAAATACATTCCCACCACGCAAAGATTAAAAGTTAATTTCTTAGGATTTAGCGGAATTGGTGTGGGCGTTTTATCTGCCACCATTATTATTCCCCTACTTCAAAATATGCCTGTTCATTATGTTTGGTATATTTTTGCTGGTCTTTCGCTATTAGGAAGCTTAACTCTTTATCGATTATTAAGTCGTAATACTGCCCAGATTATTAAACCACAATCGACCACTCTACAACTCTCACAAAAATCACGTTTAGGTCTGGTCATCATTCTTGCCTACATGTGTAGTGCCTTTGCCTATATTCCACATTCTTTGTTTTGGATGGATTATTTATCTGGAACTCTGCATTTCCCATTACAACAAAGAAATTTATTTTGGGTTCTCTATGGAGTGGGAAGCTGTATTGGTGCACTTGTCGCTTATTGCTTAAGCCGACTAATCGGTTATCTACAGGCCATTAAATGGTTATATATCATTTACTGCTTAGCCGTTGTTTTGCCTTTCCTTTCACATACCGCATCTTTACTGGCCTTATCTTCGCTTTTGACAGGCTTACTAACCCCCGCAACCGTATTTATTAGTTCTTATAGTCTGCTACAGATTTATGAGCAACATTATCAAAAGCTTTGGAGCCTTGCCACCATTGGCTTTGCTAGCACTCAGCTTTTAGGTGGGGTTGTCATTAGTACTTTGCATCATTTGAATTGGTCTTATGCACATCTCTTTCTTTTGAGTGGAACCGTTCTACTCTTTGCAGTTTGCTTTTTACTTCCTGTACGCCCTTCTTTCATCTCAACCCTCGGAGAAACCGAATCATGAAATCTCTGTTCTTCCCGCTATTTTTAATTGCCTTTGTTCTTGTTATTCAGGCCATAGATCAGAGTTATCAAAAGAAAGTCGGCATCACGAAGACCACTAAGCACTCTGATTTTTTACAATAAAAAAAGCCCTCAACCGAGGGCTTTTTTATAGAAGATTACTCTCCCATGTGCTTAATAATCGCATCACCAAACTCAGAACAACGTAACAAGGTTGCTCCCGGCATTAGTCGCTCAAAATCGTAAGTTACGGTTTTGGCTGCAATTGCTCCAGAAATTCCTTTAATGATCAGATCAGCAGCCTCTGTCCACCCCATATCACGTAGCATCATTTCTGCAGAAAGAATAATAGAACCAGGGTTTACTTTATCCTGTCCCGCATATTTAGGTGCGGTACCATGAGTTGCTTCATATACTGCAATAGCACCACCAATATTTGCACCAGGTGCAATACCAATGCCGCCTACTTCTGCTGCCAAAGCATCAGAAATATAATCACCGTTTAAATTTAGCGTGGCAATAACAGAGTAATCGGCTGGGCGCATGAGAATTTGTTGTAAAAACGCGTCTGCAATGACATCTTTGATAATGATATCTTTACCAGTTCTAGGGTTTTTAATTTTAACCCATGGACCTCCATCAATTAGCTCTCCACCGAAACGATCAAGAGCCAATTCATAGCCCCATTCTTTAAATGCGCCTTCGGTATACTTCATGATATTACCCTTGTGAACCAGCGTCACAGAAGGCTTATCATTTTCGATTGCAAACTGAATGGCTTTACGGACTAAACGCTGTGTTCCTTCTTTTGAAACAGGTTTAATTCCAATACCACATCCTTCAGGGAAACGGATTTTTGTGACACCCATTTCTTCTTGAAGGAACTTAATGACTTTTTTGGCTTCTTCAGAATCAGCTTTCCATTCAATCCCTGCATAGATATCTTCCGAGTTCTCACGGAAAATCACCATGTCAGTTAATTCGGGGTGTTGAACAGGTGAAGGAACGCCTTCAAACCAACGTACTGGTCGTACGCAAACATATAGATCTAATTCTTGGCGCAAAGCAACGTTGAGTGAACGAATGCCTCCACCTACCGGTGTGGTTAAAGGACCTTTGATGGATACAACAAACTCGCGGAGTGCTTCAAAAGTTTCTTCGGGCATATAGTTGCCATAAATTTTATTAGCTTTTTCGCCGCAATACACTTCCATCCATTCGATCGAACGTTTGCCACCGTATGCTTTTAAAATAGCAGCGTCTACGACTGCTTTCATTGTTGGTGTAATATCCACACCAATACCATCACCCTCAATGAAAGGAATAATTGGATGATTTGGTACGTTCAGTGATAGGTCTGCATTTACTTTGATTTTGTCGCCGTCGGCAGGAACCACGATCTTCTGATAACCCATTGTGTAGATTCTCCCTTTTATAATACTTAATTAACTAAAAATAATTATCGATAAACAATACTTTCAACTTTTATTAACGCATAATAGCTTAATCGAATTTAATTCTTTTTGAGATTTATGTGGGAAATAAGCAAATTTCGCACTTAAATATAGCTCAATGTTTTCTCTAGTTATTTGAAAGAAGAAGCCATTTTTTATGAAAATTGTGATTCTCAACAAGCCTTATGACGTTCTCTCCCAGTTTCGTAAAGACGAAGCGCACATGACCGTCTCTGACTTTGTTGATGACCCGACTTTGCGCTTGGCAGGCCGTCTTGATATGGACTCTGAGGGTTTAGTTTTTTTAACCGATCATGGTGGTCTGAATCAGTTCATTACCAACCCTGCAAATAAGAAATACAAAACGTATTTAGTTCAAGTTGATGGCGATGTAACCGAAGAAGCGCTTGAGCAACTTCGTAAAGGTGTAGAACTGAATGATGGTATGACGCTTCCTGCCAAAGCCATTAAAGTCAGTGAACCTGAATGGTTATGGGAACGCAATCCACCCGTACGTTACCGTGCAAATATTCCAACATCTTGGATTGAGATTTCAATTTGTGAAGGCCGTAACCGTCAAGTTCGTCGTATGACTTCTGCGGTAGGTTTTCCAACTTTACGTTTAATTCGTACTAAAATTGGCTCAATCGATTTAGTTCAACTTGGCTTAAAACCGGGTGATGTAAAAGAAATTGAACCATTACTTTACCCTGACTTTAAAGATGTGCCAGCTGAACAACCTTATCGATCACGTTCATATGTGAAAAAGCCAGGCGGTACGGGTGGCAAACCAATGGTTCGCAAAAACAAAGATGGTTCTGCGAAAAAGTCTGGTACAAAACGTATTTGGCAAATGGATGAAAGCGAGAAACCACGTCGTAAGACTAATGGTACAACTCGTCCCAATACCAAAGCACCACGTGGTCGTGGCCGCAATGGTCGATAAGATTTAATCTTTTAGAAGCTCACATCAGTGGGCTTTTTTAATGTCTTTTATTTTAGGCAATAAAAAAACCGGTGCATATGCACCGGCTCTTAAGCTAATTACTAACAAGTTAGTAATTAAGCCTCAACTGTTGCAAGAGCCGCATTAAATGTAGCACTTGGACGCATTACAGCATTTACTTTAGTTGGGTCAATTGCATAGTAACCGCCGATGTCCGCTGGTTTACCTTGTACTTGAGCAAGTTCAGCAACAATCTTCTCTTCATTTTCAGCTAAAGCTTTAGCAAGAGGAGCAAATTTAGCTTTCAACTCAGCATCTTCGTTCTGAGCAGCAAGTGCTTCAGCCCAGTAAAGAGACAAGTAGAAGTGGCTGCCACGGTTGTCGATTTCACCAGTACGACGTGATGGAGACTTGTCATTGTCAAGCAATTTACCAGTCGCTTCATCAAGTGTCTTCGCAAGTAACTTAGCACGAGCATTATTTTCTTTAATGCCCATTTCTTCTAAAGATACTGCAAGCGCAAGGAACTCACCAAGTGAATCCCAACGTAAGTGGTTTTCTTCAACAAGTTGTTGTACGTGTTTAGGAGCTGAACCACCAGCACCAGTTTCGTACATACCACCGCCCGCCATAAGCGGAACGATAGACAACATTTTTGCAGAAGTACCAAGTTCCATAATTGGGAACAAGTCAGTTAAGTAGTCACGTAAGATGTTACCAGTCACAGAAATCGTGTCTAAACCACGTACTACGCGCTCAAGTGTATAACGCATTGCACGTACTTGAGACATAATTTGGATATCAAGACCAGTCGTATCATGATCTTTTAAGTACTTTTGTACTTTCTTGATCAATTCGTTTTCGTGTGGACGGTACGGGTCAAGCCAGAAGATTGCAGGCATGCCTGAGTTACGTGCACGAGTTACTGCGAGTTTAACCCAGTCACGAATCGGAGCATCTTTAACCTGACACATACGCCAGATATCACCCTCTTCAACATTTTGAGTCAATAACACTTCACCAGTGTCAAGATCGGTAATGTTTGCAATACCAGCTTCTGAAATCTCAAAAGTCTTGTCATGAGAACCGTATTCTTCAGCTTTTTGAGCCATCAAACCAACGTTTGGTACTGTACCCATAGTCTTCGGATCGAAGTTACCATGCCATTTACAGAAATTGATCATTTCTTGGTAAATACGGGCAAATGTTGATTCTGGCATAACAGCTTTAGCATCATATTGCTTACCATCAGCACCCCACATTTTACCACCGGCACGAATCATTGCAGGCATAGAAGCATCTACGATGATGTCGTTTGGTGAATGGAAGTTTGTGATGCCTTTTGCCGAGTCAACCATTGCAAGTGCAGGACGGTGTTCTTGACAAGCATGTAAGTCTTCAATGATTTCTTCACGTAATGACGTTGGAAGAGTTTCGATTTTCTCGTACAACCCAGCCATACCGTTATTAACGTTAATACCTAATTCGTCAAATAACTTACCGTGTTTTTCGAAAGCTTCTTTGTAATAGATTTTCACACAGTGACCGAAAACGATCGGGTGTGAAACTTTCATCATTGTCGCTTTTACGTGTAAAGAGAATAAAATTCCCGCTTCTTTACAATCATCAAGTTCTTTTTCATAGAAATCACAAAGTGCTTTCTTGCTCATGAACATTGAATCAATGATTTCACCTTCTTGAAGCGCAACTTTTGGTTTAAGAACAATGCTCTTACCACTATTCGTGATAAGTTCCATTTTCACATTACGCGCGCGATCAAGTGTCATTGATTTTTCACCATGGTAGAAGTCACCTTCTTCCATATGTGAAACATGAGTTTGTGACCACTGTTTCCACTCGCTCATTGAATGAGGGTGTTTTTTCGCATAGTTTTTAACTGCTGCTGGAGCACGGCGGTCAGAGTTACCTTCACGGAGGACAGGGTTTACTGCTGAACCAAGGCACTTACCATAACGAGCTTTGATTGATTTTTCTTCTTCAGTCGTTGGATTTTCCGGATAATCAGGAATTGCGTAACCTTTTGATTGAAGCTCTTTGATACATGCAGTTAATTGCGCAACAGACGCACTAATGTTCGGGAGTTTGATAATGTTTGTATCTGGATCTTGTGTAAGACGACCTAGCTCTGCAAGGTTGTCGGATACCTTTTGCTCTTCACTTAGGTAATCAGCGAATTCTGCGAGCACACGTGCAGCTACAGAGATGTCACTTTTAATAATCTCGATGCCAGCTGGCTTGGTAAAGGTCTCAATGATCGGCAGTAGCGAATAGGTCGCCAATAATGGCGCCTCATCAGTCAGTGTGTAAATAATAGTTGACTTTTCACCAGCCATATATAGCCCCTTCCGTTTGATTGAGTGTTGAGAACCGAGCTTGTGGCCCAGTGCCTACGAACCGATATGCTTAAATAAAACCCTGAGAGTATCGGCTCTCATTGTCTTCCAGTCAACGAAATATCCAGTGATAACGACATTTCGCAGCGAAATAATACATAATTTAAATCTATTGATAATATTCCTATACCCAACTTTAAGTAATACATCATTCATCATTACTTTTTTATGGACTGAATATGATTAAATTACATGAGATATCTTTCAGAGTTCTGACAATTATTATACTTTTCATTCAAAACAAACTCAAAGATAAAACGAATCTCATCGTTTAGTAGCACTTAAAATTAAAAAACCGATGTACAAAACATCGGTTTTTTATAAACTATTTAACTGTTATTTAAGCTTTTAACCATTTTTCAGTTTTAGCCTGATCTTCAATAATAAGTTCAACTTCAGTTAAATCAGATGTAGCACACTCAACTTCAAAAGATAGTAACTCATCGCGACGGAAAGCATACACAGTATAAGTACCGCCCTGCTTTGCATACTTCTCCACAAGTTTAGTGGTCGCTTTTAAACCATCAATTGCGATAATTACATCATTCGCAGAAATACCCGCTTTAGCTGCTGCGCTATCGCGGCGAGCACTTTGCACGAGTACTCCTTCTGGCTTATCAACAAGTTTCAAACCAAGTGGCAAAGATTTGTCAGTTTTAACTCTATAACTTAAGCCAAACTCAGGGAACAGTTGATCAAGTGGCAATTCATCAGTGGTATTAATCAAATGATTAATTTGTTCAATCCAACTATCACCCGTCAGTTCTTTACATAAATCAAAAATGGTTCGCTCATTTACTTGCATACCATTTTGAGTGTTTTCATATAAGCGACGCATTAAAGCATCAAGACTAGAACCACGTAGACGTAAGCCTAAATCTAGACATAACGCAACTAACGAACCTTTATTGTAGTAACTGGTACCCGCATTATTCGAGTTTTCATCTTGACGATAAAATTTAATCCACGCGTCAAAACTTGACTCTGCAACTGTTTGAATAAAACGGCCTGGGTTTTGCAAATAACGGTCAATTTGTGCTTTGAGTAAATCAAGATAAGACTTCTGAGAAATCACACCGCTACGTAATAAAATCAGGTCATCGTAATATGAAGTAAAGCCTTCAAATATCCACAATAAAGAAGTGTAGCCTTCTTGATGCAAATTATAGTTTGCAAAGTTTTCTGGGCGGATAAACTTGACTAACCATGAATGAAAATATTCATGACTACATAAGCCTAAAAAGCGTTGATAATCTTTAGAAGGTTCAGTGGGTTCATTCGACTTTGGCAAATCATCACGCGGTGTAATCAAGCTTGTGCTATTACAATGCTCTAATCCGCCATAACTATTCCCTGTTGCCATGGTCATAAAGGTATAGTTTTTAAATGGTGCTGATCCGAACATATTTATTTCAGCTGCACAAATTTTTTCAATATCTGCTTTTAGGCGATCAATATTGGTATTGTGCGAACCAGAAATTACGAACTCATGTTCAATACCGTTCGTCTCAAAACTAAAGCGTGTTTGATCAGCCAACTCAAATGGACTATCGATCAGTTGATCATAATGATCTGCTTTTAAAGTAAATCGACCTTTAACTAAGCTTTTTGAAGCTAAGCCCGTTGCTAACTGAAAATGCTTTAATTCATCTGGCAAGAAAACTTCGACTTCACAAGCAGACTGCTCCTGCCCCTCTAAAGCCAAACATACACACGCAGGATTAATATATAGACGAGTCTGGTCTATATACGCACCACGGACAGACAAATCATATGCATATACATCATATTCAATCGTCATTAATTCATGATCAGTATTAAATAAACGCCAGCGATTCTTGCTCGTTTTTTTAATGTCCAGCAGACGTCCAGCTTCATCATAAGCTTTAACAGATTCAATATGTTTTGAGAACTCTCGAATTAGATAACTACCCGGAATCCACGTTGGTAACCAAAGTTCCTGATTCGGGTTGGCTAAAAAACGAATTGTCACGTGAACAAGGTGCTGTTTGTAATCATCGAACTCAATTTGATAATGCAACATAAATTCTTCAATTTAAAAATAAGAACGGCTTCACATTAGATTATCACTTTTTTGTATCGTCTTGCGTAGATGTATTTTTTGGCAACAATTCACACTAGCCTTCCATGAAAAAAAGGCATAGCATGCTGTGCATCTGTGTCCCGTATTTGCCAGTGAAGTTAAGGTCATCCGTGAAATTTTTTCTATCTCTTTTTACCCTCTTTAGTATTTTTTGTACTAGCCTAACCAATGCTGCATTACTCAATATTGCACCTGAAAGTGTTGAAGCTGCTGCATGGACTATTGTAGATACTCAATCGGGTCAAATCATTGCTGAGCATAATAGCCATGTGCAACGTGCACCAGCATCTTTAACCAAAATGATGGTTGCCTACATTGCCCTAAAAGAGATTCAGGCTGGAAAACTGAAAAAAGAAGAAATCATTACTGCAACTCCAGTGGTTAGTGTTGTGCAATGGGATGAATCACAAATGTATCTTAAAGCTGGTGAACAAATTTCAGTTGATCAGTTATTAGCAGGTTTAATCGTGATGTCTGCTAATGATGCAGCCGTGACTTTAGCTGAAAAAATCTCTGGTGATGTTCCGCGCTTTGTACAACGTATGAATCAGGAAGCTCAAGCTTTGGGTATGAAAGATACTCATTTTAGTAATCCTGCCGGAATTACAATGCCTGATCATTTCACTACTGCACACGACCTTAGCTTATTAAGCCAGGCATTAATTAAACAAACCCCTGAATATTTACATTATTCAAAAATGCCAAGCTTTAGCTATAACCAACGCTTCCATCATGCGACTAACCTTGCTTTGAAATATGACCCATCTGTTGACGGTCTAAAAACTGGATATACCAAAGCAGCTGGTTATAACTTGGCACTTACAGCTTCACGTCCTTCTTTCTCATCTGACTTAACTCAAAGACGTTTATTAGTTATTGTTTTAGGTACACCGAGTGCTGTAAAACGCGCTGAGATTGCAGATAAATTAATGAATCTTGCTTATACCTATACACGTGATGAAGTGATTATTCCTGAGCAGAAATTAATTGCTGAACTACCTGTTGTAAAGTCGACTTTAAAAATGTTTAAGGTTGAAACAAAGCAACCGACAATTGTAACGACATCTTTATACGCAGACTCAGCACCAATTGACCTAAATACTTTTGATAATGTGACTCAACGCGTTCAAGTACTTGATAGCAATCAACAGCTAAAGGTGATTGCTCCACTTGAAACGACTCAGACCCATGTAAACATTGAACTCAATGAAAAACAATTAACTGCGCCATTAATGAAAGTCGTAAGTTTGGCAACAGTATCGATTTATCAAAATAATCAACTTATCCGTAGTCTTCAAATCGAAGATAACGTACATATTGAAGAAGCCAATATTTTCCAAAAAATCGCAATGTGGTTTTCTAGCCTCTTCTCTATTTTTTCATCAAGTGAACATAGTGCTGCAAAACTCTATCCAGTAGATTCGCACTAAAAACATCAAATTGTGCACAGACGCACAATAATTTTTATAAATAAAAGATGGCATAATTTAGCCATCTTTTTTTATAGAAAAATAATTAGGTGAAAAAATGGCCCAAAATTTACATCATATTGTAATTGTTGGTGGTGGTGCTGGCGGCTTAGAACTGGCAACACAACTCGGTGAAACTTTTGGGAAAAATCGTAAAGCAAAGATTACATTGGTTGACCAAAACCTTACCCATATTTGGAAACCATTGCTTCATGAAATTGCTGCTGGTTCTTTAAATCCCCACGAAGAACAAACTAACTATTTTGCGCACTCAGAAAAACATCATTACGAATTTGTGCTCGGAACATTAGTTGGAGTTAATAAAGATAAAAAATTAATTGAACTAATGCCCCCTCAAGTGTCTAAGGATCAACAGAATCATTCGCAAGAGCTAAGTTATGACACACTTATTTTAGCGCTTGGCTCAGTATCAAATGACTTTAATACAGCAGGTGTGCGTGAAAACTGCCATTTCCTTGATAGCAGAAAGCAAGCCGATATTTTCCAGCAAGATTTATTACATCTTTATATTGAAGCTCAAAATCAACCCAATCAGCGAACTTTAAATATTGGAATTGTCGGTGCGGGAGCAACAGGTGTAGAGCTTGCAGCTGAGTTAATTGAAACGACTAAAAACTTTTATCGATATGGTTTAAAGAAGATTCATCCCAACCAAGTCAAAATCACACTGATTGAAGCTTCTGAACGTATCTTACCTGCTTTAAATGATAAAACTGCTGAACACAGTGCTGGGCAACTCAAAAAAATGGGTGTTGAAATTTTAACTCAACATCGTGTTGAAAAAATTGATAAACATTGCATCTACTTTAGTAATGGTAATCAACTCAAAAGTGATATTACCGTGTGGGCCGCAGGCGTAAAAGCACCGAAGGTATTAGAAAGTTTTATCGATTTTAAACGCGACAATATTAACCGCCTGATGGTCTATGCAACGTTGCAAACTTATTCTGATCCAAATGTATTTGCGTTTGGTGACTGTGCTCATTGCCAACTTGATGCAAGACATCCTCCACTTGGCCCGCGTGCTCAAGTTGCAAGCCAACAGGCCAGCTTCTTAGTCGATGCTATGGCTGCCAGACTAAATGGCCGATCACAACCGATGTTTACATTTAACGACAAAGGTTCTCTCGTGTCTTTAAGTCGTCATAAAGCCGTTGGAGAATTACTTGGTGATGTCAGCGTGCAAGGCTATATTGCGAAAACAATGTATGTCTCTTTATATCGTTTACATCAAGCAACGATTCACGGATATACTCAGGCTGGACTACTCACAATGAAAGATTTACTTACAAGACGTGTACGTCCAAAAATTAAGCTGTATTAAGTTGAATTTTTTAAGTTCGTCCCTATTTATATAAAAACGCATCTGAAAAAGTGCCAAAGATTAAGATTTTGTAGTCTACAAAATTTATTTTTCACTTTATGATGTACGCTTCAATTGATTGAATGGATCAAAAACATGACTGCTATTGCAAATAACCACGTGGTTTCATTCCACTACAAATTAACAAACGCTGAGGGTGAAACACTTGATCAATCTCAAGGTGAACCACTTGCCTATTTGCACGGTGCAGGCAATATCATTCCTGGTTTAGAAAATGCATTAACAGGTAAAACTGTTGGTGAAAAATTCACTGTTAACGTTCCAGCTGCTGAAGGTTATGGCGAATACAACCCAGACCTAGTACAAGAAGTTCCAGCTCAAATGTTCCAAGGTGTTGAGAACATTCAACCTGGCATGCAATTCCAAGCTCAAACAGATGACGGCGTACAGATCGTTACTGTTAAAGCGGTTGAAGGCGACAACGTTGTTGTTGATGCTAACTTCCCACTTGCTGGTCAAGATTTAACTTTTGAAGTTGAAATCGTAGAAATCCGTGATGCTTCTCAAGAAGAATTAGATCACGGTCACGTACACGGTGCTGGTGGTCATCACCACTAATTCATCTTTAAAGATGATAAGAGCAAAGCTTCGGCTTTGCTTTTTTTATGTATTTATTTTTATATAATATTTTGATAATAATTCTTTAACTCACTTCACTCTAAAAGGGCCAATTTTCATGTCAAACGTAAATCAGCTAATTTGGTTTCGTCAAGATTTGAGAGTTCGAGACCATGCTGCTTTATGGCATGCCTCTCAACAAGGGCCTTGTATTGGGTTAATTATTTTATCGCCTGAACAATGGAAAATGCATCACGATGCACCTATAAAAATTAATTTCTATCTACGTCAACTTCAACAACTAAAAAAAGAACTAGAACAACTTAATATTCCCCTTATTATCCAAGTCATTCCTTACTGGAAAGATATCGCTGATTATATTGGTGAACTTAGCACTCAACTTAATATTGAAAATGTCTATTCAAATATAGAGATCGGCGTTAATGAATTAAAAAGAGATAAAACTGTACAAGATTTTTTAAATCAACAAGGCAAAGAACTTTTTTTATTTCATGACCGTACGATTTTTCCTTTACGCTCTATTCGCAACCAGTCACAGCAGCCCTATCAGGTTTTCGGTGCATTCAAAAAAGCATGTTATTCAAAATTGGATATCAGTGGGTTACCTCAATGCTATCCGATTCCTGAAAAGCAAAGTGGCTATCCAGCGTCTTTTTCAAAAATAAACAGCTTAACTCTAGAAGATATTGAAGCTTTTTTTGAACCTTCTGTTTCTAAAGAGCAACAAGACTTATGGCCAGCCGGAGAAGTTTTTGCTCTAGATCAACTCGACGTATTTATTAAAGATCATCTATCTGATTATAAATTAGAACGTGACTTTCCCAATGTAAAAGGAACTAGCCAACTTTCTCCCTATTTAAACCTTGGGATTTTGTCTATCCGCCAGTGCCTGCAAACTCTTTTTAGGGCTGAACATGGCAATTTTCATTTGACAAATGAAGGCCAGCAAACTTGGCTAGATGAGTTACTTTGGCGAGAATTTTATCAGCATATTTTATTTGATTTCCCACATGTTTCTAAACATATTCCATTTAAAAAAGATACTCAAAAAATTAAGTGGAATCACAATCCAGAGCACCTAGCCGCATGGCAAACGGGCCAGACAGGTATACCGATTATTGATGCGGGTATGCGTCAACTTTTAAAAACCGGCTGGATGCATAATCGTGTACGCATGATTACAGCCATGTTTTTATGTAAAAACTTGCTCATCGATTGGCGAGTAGGTGAACAATGGTTTATGGAGCATTTAATCGATGGTGATTTAGCAGCAAACAATGGTGGCTGGCAATGGTGCGCTTCTACCGGAACTGATGCTGTACCTTACTTTAGAATTTTTAATCCTATTGCTCAATCAAAGAAATTTGATCCAAATGGAGATTATATTCGTCAATGGGTTGAAGAATTAGCTCATCTAGACAATAAAGCCATTCATGAGCCCTACTCGACCAAAACAAATACTCAGTTAAATTATCCAAAACCAATAGTTGATTTAAAGGAAACACGCCTTAAAGCAATTGAAACTTTCAAGAGTATTTAGATAAGAATTACGTCTTATCTAATTGTTCATATTATAAAGGCACATTTTTTAATCGTATTATTGTAAATAATCTTATAGGATAAGATAAAAATTTATAACTACAAGTAGGGAAAAATATGTCCTTTTCTCAACATCCAGAACATCATTTTATTCACCGCTCAGGTTGGTTAAGAGCTGCCGTTTTAGGGGCTAATGATGGGATTATTTCTGTTACTAGTCTAATCATGGGAATGGCAGCAAGTGGGGCCTCGGCCCATACTCTACTTATTGCCTGTATTGCTGGTTTAATTTCTGGTGCAACTTCTATGGCTGCCGGAGAGTATATTTCTGTAAAATCGCAAGAAGATATTGAAAAAGCAGACTTAAAGTTTGAAGCACAAGAACTCAAAAAGTATCCGCAGCGCGAATTAGATGAACTCACCCAAATTTATATAACCAGAGGCTTAACACCTGATTTAGCTCGACAAGTTGCTACTCAACTTACAAATCATGATGCATTAGGGGCTCACGCGCGTGATGAAATTGGTATTCATGAAAATACCGCAGCAAATCCTATTCAAGCCGCATTAGCTTCAGCTGGCTCATTCTCATTTGGGGCATTGTTTCCCATGCTGGCTATTTTACTCAGTCCAGATATATGGATCGAAAAAACAGTCTTAATATTTGGCATTATTTCATTAGCTTTTTTAGGAGCGCTATCAAGTCATTTTGCAGGTACATCTAAACTTAAAGGAAGTTTGCGCATTACTTTATGGGGAATTTTAGCGATGGCTTTTTCAAGCTGGATCGGCTCTTTATTTCATGTTACTCCACTTTAAAAAGTAGAACTTATAAATATTTAAGAACTAAATATTTAAAAACTAAATACCCAATATTATTTGCTCTTACTTCTGATTTCACGTTATGGTGAAAAGAAAGAAATGAGGTGAATAAAATGAGCCTGTTGCAACAACTTGAAATTAAACATCCGATTTTTCTTGCTCCCATGGCAGGTGTGTCTACACCTGAACTTGCAGCAGAAGTTTCTAATCAGGGTGGTCTTGGGTCCTTAGGTCTAGGTGCAAATACGGCGCAAAGTGCTAGAGAACAGATTCTAAAAACCCAAACACTTACAGAAAAATCATTTCAGGTTAATTTTTTCTGCCATCAACCCGAACAACTTAACCCTCAAACTTCTGCACAATGGATTGAATATTTACGCCCACAATTTGAAAAGTTCGGAGAACAGCCTCCTCAAAACTTAAACTGTATTTATCCAAGTTTTCTTGATAACGATGATTTTCTAAATGTTGTCTTAGAAACCAAACCTAAAGCGGTCAGTTTTCATTTTGGGATTCCCCATCCCCATCAAATTCAGGCATTAAAAGATGCAGGAATTATCACGATGGTTTCTGCTACTAATTTAGTTGAAGCACAAGCCATTGAAGCGGCTGGTATAGATATTATTATTGCTCAAGGTATTGAGGCTGGTGGACATCGTGGAATCTTTAATAAAACCTTTGATGCAGCAATTAAAACGAGTGATTTAGTACACCTTATTGTCAAGCATTGCAAACCACCTGTGGTAGCCGCTGGCGGTATTATGAATGGCGCACAAGCACGACATATGTTGAGCTTAGGAGCTACTACTGTTCAACTTGGAACAGCATTTGTTCAATGCCATACATCAAATGCATCTGCCGAGTATCGTAAAGCTTTATTTAATGAGCCTGTGACACAAATCAGCGCAAGTCTTTCTGGACGTCCAGCCCGTGGCCTGCTCAACCATTGGCACACACAAATTGATTTACCTAATCGCCCTCCTCAACCCGAATATCCATATGCATATGATTTAGCTAAGCAATTAAATGCCATTGCAAGCAAGAATAAAGACTATGGCTTCGGTGCTTTTTGGGCAGGTAGTAATGTCTCGCAAATACGAGAGCTAGATGCTGCTGATCTGGTTAACCAGTTAGTTGTAGAAATGCTAGAAGATGAGTAAATCTAAAAAAGCCAGTAATCAGATACTGGCTTTTTATTTAATGAGTTTCTAATAAGTTAACCTGCTCTACTTGCACATCACTCATCAAATTGCCTTCAGCCAATAACTGATTAAAATAGTTTTCAACTACTAGTGCTTGCTCAGCGGTACTTTCAACTTTATACATATTTTGGCGGAATTCATTACTCGAACGTAATCCTTTGGTGTACCAAGCAATGTGTTTACGGGCAATACGACATCCAGAATATTCACCATAAAATTGATAAAGTTCTGATAAATGGCCTAGTAGTACCTGTTTCACCTCTTCAATATTAGGTGCAGCTAAGTGTTCACCAGTTTTTAAATAATGAGCAATTTCACGGAAAATCCATGGTCGACCTTGAGCAGCGCGACCAATCATAATTGCATCTGCCCCTGTATAGTCGAGTACATATTTTGCTTTTTCAGGACTATCAATATCACCGTTCGCAATAAGTGGAATATTGATTAATTCTTTAACATGTTTGATCAAATCATAACGTGCTGTATTTAAATACATGTCTTCGCGAGTACGGCCATGTAAAGCTAGCGCGGCAATCCCCGCTTCTTCTGCCCTTTTTGCTACTCTTAAAATATTTTCCTGACCATTTAAAAAGCCCAAACGGGTTTTCAAAGTCACGGGAACATCAACAGCAGCGACCACTGCATCAAGAATTCGAGCCACTAAGTCTTCATCTTGTAATAACGCTGAACCAGCGAGCTTATTACATACTTTCTTGGCAGGACATCCCATATTGATATCAACAATTTGTGCGCCATTTGCTACTTGATAGCGTGCAGCCTCTGCTAATTGCTCAGGATCAGAACCTGCAATTTGAGCAGAGATTGGAGCGAGTTCACCATCAAAGTTCGCACGGTAGAGGCTCTTTTTGCTCATCCGCAAAGTTTTATCAGCAGTCATCATTTCACTGACTGCATGGCCTGCACCAAAATATTTGCACAGTGTTCTAAATGGACGGTCAGTGACTCCCGCCATAGGAGCAACAATTAAATTATTTGACAGTTGATAGGGACCAATATACATATATATTCATACAATTGATGATCAACATAGTATACTTCATCCGCTTAATCGGCTCATCTTTTTATGCAGGTGCTTTCCTCGCCATGAACAAACCGTTGTCTTCCCGTTTTTTATTAAAATCATTCGGCATGGCTGCCGTATGCATGAGTTTAGCTGCTTGTGGTGATAAAGCTTGGTGGTCAAACGATGATGAGCCTGAACTAGAAAGCCAACAGATTAAACGTCTAATTCCATCGCGTGTGCATGACCGTGAGTCATGGGCAAATGATATCGATGACATCATGAGAGAATTAGATATTCAAAAAAATAAAAAAAATGTCTGCAGTATTATTGCCGTTGTCGATCAAGAATCTAACTTTGTTGCCAACCCTCAGGTGTCTGGATTAGGACAAAAGGCTGTTGAGGAAGTGAGTACACGTTTAAATGAAAAATTTGAAGATAAACTTGGCAAAACCGTTGGTGGAACAATTGCTGGTTATTTTGAAGAAGTTCTAAGAACTCAGCCTTCTCCTGATAACAACTATATGAGTCAAATGCGTAAAGTTAAAACCGAGAAAGAACTCGACTTACTTTATCGAGAAATTTTCGACTTCATGGCTAAACATTATCATGTGAGTGCCTTAACTGGCGCAGCCAAATTGGTTGGTCAAGATATTGGCGAGAAAATGAACCCTATTACGACTTTGGGCTCAATGCAAGTTCATATTAATTATGCAAAAGCAAACAAGCGTTCGAGTATGAGTACTGCTGCGCTTCGCGATGATCTCTATACTGAATATGGTGGTTTATATTACGGCATACATCGTTTAATGGTTTATCCGGCAGACTATGATAAAGCTATTTATCGTTTTGCGGATTATAACTCTGGTATGTACTCTAGCCGTAATGCAGCTTTTCAAAAAATGCTACGAGAACTTACTGATAAGGATATAAGCCTTGATGGCGATCTACTTCTTTATACAAAAGATGGTGATCCACGCGCAACTCAAAGCGAGTCAGAAAAAGAGCTGATTACGGTATTTGCAAAAAATAATATCTTAGTTACACCAAGACAAATTCGTAATGATCTTAAATTAGAAAAAGAGAAAAAGTTTGAGAATACTCAAACTTATATTGCGCTGACTAAACTTTATAAATCCAAAACTAGCAAAGAACCGCTCTATGCAATTATGCCTCAAGTGGTGATTTCTGGGCCTAAATTAAGTCGTGATTATAATACCAATTGGTATGCAACCCGCGTAAACGGACGATATGAAACATGTATGCAACGAGCGAAACGAATAAGACTATAAAAAGTCTCGCCCTGTTCGATTTTGATGGAACCTTGTGTAGTAAAGATAGTTTTACAGGGTTCATCTTTTATGCTTTATCTAAGCGCCACATTGTTAAGCAAGGCTTAAAAATTCTGCCATGGATTCAAGCCTACTATCTTAACTTTTATCCTGCCCATGCTATGCGTGCCAAGTTATTCCGTAGCATGTTTAAAAATACGCCTGCAATTGAATTACAAAAATTAGGTGAAGAATACGCACAAGAGTTAGTCTCTGCGCTTTCGCCAGAAATCTTTACTCAGTTACAACACCATCAATTGCGTGGTGATCAGGTCGTATTAGTTTCAGCTTCAATTGATGTCTATCTTGCTCCACTTTGTAAGTTACTAGATATCGAGTTGATTTGTACCGAAACTCAAATTAGAAACGGTATGATGACTGGTTACTACTCCACTCCAGATTGTAGTAGTGAACAAAAGAAGTTGAGAATACATCAACAATATACGCTACAGCATTACCACCAGATTTATGCTTATGGTAATAGTTCAGAAGACCTAGATATGCTCAGTCTTGCCACACATCCATATATGGTAGGTGAAGACCGTGTTTTACCTCGTTTAACACCAGAAAAAAAGCTCGCATAAAGCGAGCTTTTTTTATTTGAACACAACTTAATAAATTGCCATATGATCACGGTGAATCATTTCAAGTGAACGAGCTTCACCTAACACTTGATAAACCTTATCCGAGGCTAAGCCTTTAATAATTTCGGCAGAGCGTGAGCTAAAGTTCACTCGCCCCACTGCAATACGCTTACCTTGTTTATCGACACATTCAACCACATCACCACGATCAAAATGTCCTTCAACATTTTTAACTCCCACAGGGAGCAAACTGCGATGCTTCAATTTAATCGCTTCAACGGCACCATCATCAATCACAAGACGACCTGCTGTTTGTAAATGAGCAGCAAGCCACTGTTGATGAGCAGTCATGCGGTCTTTATCTGTAGTAAACAAAGTACCTAGCATCTCACCTGCCATCGCACGTGACAGGACATTATCACTTTCACCACTCGCGATGAGCGTTGGACAGCCTGACTTAGCAGCTAAACGTGCAGCACGAACTTTAGTGACCATCCCACCTCGCCCGAGCACACCACCACCACCGGCCATGTCGAATAAATCATCATCCATAGCACGAACGGTAGACAGTAATTTAGCCTCAGGATTATGACGCGGATCTGAGTCAAACATACCTTGCTGATCCGTTAAAATGATCAGTAATTCTGCGTGAACCTGACCTGCCACCATCGCAGCTAAAGTATCATTATCACCAAAACGGATCTCATCGGTAGACACCGTGTCATTTTCATTAATGACCGGAATCACACGCCAATCAATCAAGTTTTGCAAAGCGTCACACGAGTTCAGATAACGACGGCGATCTGCCAAATCATCATGAGTCAATAAAACCTGAGCAGTACGAATACCATGGTTTTCAAGCACACTAGACCAAGTATGAATTAAGCCCATCTGCCCAATTGCAGCACAGGCTTGTAGACTGGGTAGATCGGTGGGTCGACTCGCAAGCTTCATACGAACCATACCTTCTGCTACAGCTCCTGATGACACTAAAATAATCTCGTGTCCAGCATTGTGCAGATCTGCAATCTGTTTCGCCCAATGCGAAATAGCATCTAGATCTAAACCTTGCCCATTAGCTGTAAGTAAAGATGATCCGATTTTAACAACGATTCGTTTACACTCACTGAGCTGACGTTGCCCATCGACCACTTCTATCATGTTTCCCTCGGTTTTCTAGTCACGAACGTAGATGACTTCTACATCATTGTCGTCTTCATCATCGTCAAAATCATCATCATCGTCCATCATGCTTTCGAGACGTTGTGCTCGACGCATTGCACGATATGCTTCTTTTGCCGCAATGGTTTGTTCACGTGTTTCAACTTCTAGTTGTTCACGGAAAGCTCTTACTTCTGCTGCGTATTCAGGATCTTCAACTTCGCGTTCACGTTGTTGTTCAATCTGATCCATCAGGTAATACACAACTTCTTTTGTACCTTCGCTTAATAAGCCCGATGTCTTAAAGACAGGTCCAGTCCACTCTAGTTCGTCTAGAATGTGCTGACACCACTCTTCACGGCTTTCTTCTGCAATCTGATCGAGTTTATTGAGTACTAAAACAACTGGTAGTTTCGCCAAAGTTGGTGAAAACTTAACCAACTCATTCATAATCGCTTTTGCATTATGCGCTGGATCTGAACCATCAATTGGTTGTACATCAATAATGTGTAAAAGAATACGAGTACGTGCCAAATGTTTAAGGAAACGAATTCCTAAACCTGCACCTTCTGCTGCCCCCTCAATTAACCCAGGAATATCGGCCATTACAAATGAACGATGGCGGTCAGCATCGACTACACCCAAGTTTGGAACCATGGTTGTAAATGGATAATCTGCCACTTTTGGTTTTGCGGCACTTACAGCACGAATGAAAGTAGATTTACCAGCATTTGGCATACCCAGCAAACCAACATCTGCCAATACTTTTAATTCAAGACGAATTTCGCGAAACTCACCTTTTGTACCAGTCGTACATTTACGCGGTGCTCGGTTAGTTGATGATTTAAAATGAGTGTTACCTAAACCACCTTCACCACCACCAGCAACCAGAATTCTTTGGCCGTCTTCAACCAAATCGCCAATAATATCGCCTGAATCTGTATCAACAATTGTTGTACCAACGGGTACTTTTAAAACCACATCTTCACCACCACGTCCAGTACAGTTAGCACCTGCACCGTTTTTTCCACGCTCAGCACGGAATTTACGTGTGTAACGGTAATCGACTAGCGTACTTGTATCGTCATCAGCTTGAATATAGATACTTCCACCACGTCCGCCATCACCACCATCTGGGCCACCAAATGGTACAAATTTTTCACGGCGAAAACTGGCTACGCCATTGCCACCGTCGCCAGCCTCTACGGTAATGACTGCTTCATCAACAAAGCGCATCTGCCAATCCTCTAAAAACTCTAAAACCGCCTATTCTGCCATATTTTCATAAAATTCTCGAATAGAAAATGGAACAATTCCATTTATAACGATCTGTTTTATCTTTAATCCAGCAGATGCTTTTAGTTTTGCAAATAGGATCCTTATAAAAAATAAAATTTAGCCAATTTATTTAATTATCAAGGATGAACATTGCGCAGAGGTAAGGTCATTTGCATATCAAGATTTGCTTTTGTTTTTGGCACAGAATTATACATGATGGCATTAAATGACGAGACATTCCCCATTTCCATAGGATCATTTACGTTTAGGCTTGGTTTAAACTGATGTTTCACCGATAAATTTACAGGTTCATCGAATTCAAAATAAACAGGACCATCAAAAACAATTTTAACGGGAACGGTATAACTACGTTTTAAATTAAAAGGCACATCCAATTTAATAGGAATATCTAATTTAAGGGGAAATTTTGGTAAAAACTTATTTTGATAAACCAAATCTGTGGTGGTTTCTAAAGGCATAACCTGATCAATTTTTAGAGTCGTTGAATAATCGACATTTACTGTAATAGGTGTTTCTACTGCAAAATTTAAATCTGCCAGATATTTTCCTTTTAGAGGTAAAGTTAATTGGCGATCTATATCTAAAGTTGTATCAAGTTTACCAATAGACTGAACCTGCAAAGTATTACCAACTTGAATCTTTGTTTCTAAAGAGTCAGGTAAACTAATATCGGCATTATGAGCCGAAACGACTAGATTTGCTTGAATATTGAGATACACCCAAAACATAATAGCGGCAAGTATCATCATTAAAAAGAAACTGATTAACATACTCTTAAGTGAACGGAACATTAGCATCCACCCTATTGATCAGCTGTATTTTGTGATGTTTCTGAACCTAATACTCGATTTAATCGCATAGTGGATAGAGGAATCTTTAACTCACCATTTGCAATCTTAACAGGCAAAGTGTTTTTCACATCAACCGAAGCATTTAACGCTGTTTTAACAGGTACATTTAAATTCCCTTCGATTGGGATATTCGTGTCCAATCTTGCTTTTAAAGGAATATGTAGATTTTCTTTTAATACCGTACGTACTGGAGCATCAAATTTTAAATGAACCTTTTGCTCAAGCGGGACATTAATATCAATTGGCACATCAAGTTTTAATGGAATTGTTCCTTTCAATGGCAATGTAATATCACGCCCCAAAACACGTACCTGAACCTTAGTATCAATTGGTAGATTTTGCTCAACTTTTAATGTTTCTTTGACCGGAATGGTTGTGCTAATCGGCACCATATTATCAAAGTAAACACGCGGAGTTAATGTTTGTGTTAAAGGAATATTCAGTTTTTCATCAATTGGAATACTGGCATTTACGCGCCCTTTTACATCCACATTTAAAGCATCTTGTACTTTAACCTTAACTTGTAGAGGCTCTTGCAAATCAATAGCAACTGCCTGATTTTTCAGTGGAATATAAATATTAAAGTGCTTAAATACCCATATTGCAATGAGTACACCACATAAATTGGCAATAATGATGAATATAAAAACGACCAACAAACGTTTAAACTGCGACAATTCCTATCCCTTACTATTTTCTTTTTTTCCTTAATTTGTATTCTCATTTATTTACAAAAAATAGTCAGCATATATTTTGTACGGTTGTAAAAAAACCCAGTCTAAACTGGGTCTTTTTGTGAAAAACTTTTATAGATCGTTAAATGATCTTAAGCAT
Organism: Acinetobacter sp. GRABPA_MV_2; assembly: GCF_056725885.1. Lineage (NCBI taxonomy): Bacteria > Pseudomonadati > Pseudomonadota > Gammaproteobacteria > Moraxellales > Moraxellaceae > Acinetobacter > Acinetobacter sp. GRABPA_MV_2. The sequence goes on along the minus strand of NZ_JBWZNA010000003.1, from coordinate 163,247 downwards.
TCAATTCTGCTGGAATTTTTTTGTAGCTTACGCCGCACATTTGTTCAGCGATACGTAATACCTGACAGCTATAACCAACTTCGTTATCGTACCAAACGTAAGCAGTTAAACGATTACCAGAAGTAATCGTTGCTTGAGCATCGTATACACCTGCTGTACGAGAACCGATAAAATCACTCGATACAACTTCAGTTGAGTTGGTATAACCAATTTGACCTTGAAGGTTAGAGTTAATCGAAATTTGACGAATGTATTCGTTCACTTCTTCACGATCAACTTCTTTATCAAGTGTTAAGTTCAAGATTGCAAGAGATACGTTTGGTGTAGGAACACGTACAGAGTTACCAGTTAATTTACCTTTCAATGCAGGTAATGCTTTAGCAACTGCTTTAGCTGCACCAGTCTCTGTAATTACCATGTTCAAAGTAGCAGCACGGCCACGACGATCTGCTTTATGATAGTTATCGATTAAGTTCTGGTCATTTGTAAATGAGTGCACAGTTTCAACATGACCATTAAGAACTTTATATTTGTCATCCAATACTTTAAGAATTGGAGTGATTGCATTTGTTGTACAACTTGCCGCAGAGATGATTTTGTCTTCATCTAAGATATCTGAGTTGTTTACACCAAATACAACGTTTTTCATTTCACCTTTACTTGGTGCAGTCAATACAACACGTGCAACGCCTGGGCATTTCAAGTGTTGGCTTAGACCTTCAGCATCACGCCATTTACCAGTGTTGTCGATTAAAAGTGCATTTTCAATACCGTATTCCGTATAGTCAACTTCACTTGGGCTAGACGCATAAATCACTTTAATGAAGTTACCGTTAGCAATGATTGCTTCGTTTTCTTCATCAACAGAAATTGTACCAGCGAAAGTACCGTGAATAGAGTCACGACGAAGTAAAGAAGCACGTTTTGCTAAGTCACCGTCAGAAGACTTACGTACAACGATTGCTTTAAGGCTTAAACCACGACCTAAACCCGATTGGCTAATGATTAAACGAGCCAAGATACGACCAATACGACCAAAACCGTAAAGAACTACATCTTTAGGTTGTTCAGAAGTTGCGCTACCTTTGATTGACTCAACTGATTGAGCAACAAAAGCATCAACATCACCGCCTTTTTCTTTATATTCAACAGCAAGTTTACCGATATCAACTTCTGCAGAACCAATATTTTCAACTTTTGCTAAAGCTTCTAAAATTGGGAAAGTATTTACAACAGAAAGCTCAACGTCTACAACACGTGTACGACGGTGAGTTTTCAAAATTTGGATAACAGAACGGTTAATTAAAGAGCGACCGTAAACAGATACGACAATATTTTTTTCACGGTATAATTGACCGATTAATGCAATCATACGTTCCGCGATTTCTTCACGGTTTTTCCAACGGCCTTGGTGTTCAGCGTGCAGGGCGATGATAGTGTCTTTGCTCACAGATACGTCCTCTAATTAATTATATCTAGGCGTGATTTTTAAAACCCCGTAATTGTAATGGAATTATTGGCAAGAATGAATCAAAAGCTGACGTTAGTGGCTAGATTTTCCTAAAATTCATCATAAATTCATAAAATACCTATAATTATTTTTTATTATCTTATTGTTTAAAACAGCTAAATTTTTGCTTTTTCTTACTTTTTAGATTCTAACGACCTACTCGAACTCATCATTTTTTAATCTTTTTTGATATTTTTTGATATTAAGTTGTAGATTTTGGGCTTTTTGCCGTTGTTGATAAAGATGAAGCGCCCCTTCTAAAACGAGTACAAAAACAGCACACCAAATCGGAATATAAGTGAACCATTCTTCTTGACCAATACTCTCCCCTAAAACTAAAGAAGCTAAAGCAAGTAATACAGGCTCCAAATATCCTAAAAGTCCAAATACAACTAAAGGTAGAAAGCGGCTTGCCAGAATATAACTTCCCAAACCAATCGCACTTAAAATTCCAAGCCCAATTATGATCAAAGAAAGACTCGGTTGGTCTATAAATTTACTGTATGGCAGCAAACCTGTATGAGTTAAATAAATCGCAACGGGCATAATAATGACTAAATCCCACCAAAAGCCCCCTAAATTATCTGTTTTAATTTTCTTACGTAGTAAAAAGTAGGCAGAATATCCAACTGCTACCAATGCAGTTTCCCAAGCAATACTTCCTAAACGCCATATCTCATGGCTAACGCCAATGACTGCAAGAATAATTGCTACCCATTGAAATTTTGATATTTTTTCGCCATACAAAACACTTCCAGCTAAGACAAGAACCAGCGGTAATAGGAAATATCCCAAAGAGACTTGTAACCCACGTCCATGCATCGGCCCCCACAAAAAAAGCCAAAGTTGTACTGAGGTTAAAATAGAAGTTGTGATTAATAGCAATAGTAAAGAAGGTTTAGCCAAAATACGTTGATAGATATTCTTGATATAGGCTAAATCACCACTCCACCACATAAATAAAGTAAGGAATGGTAATGTTGCAATAATTCGCCATCCAAAAGTTTGCTCACTATCGAGTTGGCTTAATAATTGAGTATAAAAATAAAGTACACCAAAAGTGAATGATGCCATGACAGACAAGATCACGCCCTTAAACATCATCAACCTCTTAGACTTTAGTAAAAACAACTCACTACAATACTTGATTTATCCACCATAAAAAAGAAAAAACCATGTAAAAACATGGTTTCTTCTTAATCAGACATATACCACTATTCTTTATGTTCTGTACGGATAACATCTCGGATATCAAAACCTAATGTTTTTGCATAATTTAAATATTCATCCACCACTTCTTGCTCTGGATGAGGGTCTCTTGATAGCACCCACAGATATTTACGTGAAGGTTCCCCAACCAAAACAGTCTGATAGTCTTCATCTAACTTTAAAATCCAGTAATCCCCACGAATTACCGGAATCCACCTTACAGCTTCAGGTAAAAAACTTACCTTCAATTTGCTGTTATATGGTGGGTTAACCACAAAGGCCTCCCCGATAGATTGCTGTAATTGTTTTCTATTGTCGTAGCAGCGATTATCTACCACTACATTTCCATTTTCGTTTAAGGTGTAAGTTGCAGATACGTTATAAGCACACTTTTTTTGAAAAAATGTAGGCTTACGAGCGACTTCATACCAAACACCTAAATACCGGTCCAGTTCAACTTTATAGACAGTTTGTAAAGGTTTCGGCTGGGCATAGACGTAGGTTCCAACAGCCAAACCAGCCAAAACGACACCGCCCAAAGCAATTTTAGCTAAACGCCAACTGGCTTGCGGAACATTATTTCGAAATGCCATTGTTGCCCTCAACGATTAGTTGTGAATACAAAAGAACTCAAATACCTACAGTAGCTTGTTTTTTAAACACATTATGTAGCGTTATGTATTCGTTTATTGCAACATTTGCGCTTTCAGTCGAATGATTTCATCACGTATCCGTGCTGCTTGCTCAAACTGTAAATCTTTCGAGGCTTTCAACATCTCTTTTTCAAGCTTAGTAATATGCTTACTAAACAATTTTGGATCTGAGAGAATATGTCTTTCATCGGCACTCAAAGCTTGTGCTTGTTCAAGTACTTTCTCATCAATTTCATCATCTGAAAGCACTTCACCTGAATCAATTTCTTTGATGACCTGACGAACGGCGCTACGTGGCGTAATACCATGTAACTCGTTGAACTCGATTTGTTTCGCTCTACGGCGCTCAGTCTCATCTATTGCTTTTTGCATAGAATCAGTAATTCGGTCAGCATATAAAATTGCTTTACCTTTTACGTTACGCGCAGCACGACCAATCGTTTGAATAAGTGAACGTTCCGAACGTAAAAAACCTTCTTTATCTGCATCCAAAATAGCAACTAAAGAAACTTCTGGCATATCGAGACCTTCGCGCAGCAAGTTAATACCGACTAAAACGTCGAACACACCTGTACGTAACTCATGAATAATTTTGACACGTTCAACCGTATCAATATCCGAGTGTAAATAAGCGACTTTAACCCCGTATTCTTTTAAGTAAGAGGTCAGATCTTCCGCCATACGCTTTGTTAAAGTGGTCACCAACACACGTTCATTTAGATTCTTACGAATATTAATTTCAGAAAGAACATCATCAACTTGAGTTAATACAGGACGAACTTCAATTTCAGGATCAATTAGTCCTGTTGGGCGTACCACCTGTTCAACCACTTGGTCAGACTTCTCTAACTCATATTTAGCAGGTGTCGCACTGACAAAAATAGTCGTCGGTACAATACGTTCCCACTCTTCAAATTTCATTGGTCGATTATCAAGTGCGCTTGGTAAACGGAACCCGTAATTCACTAAATTTTCTTTACGTGATCGGTCACCTTTATACATCGCCCCAATTTGAGGAACAGTAACGTGTGACTCATCAATAATTAACAGCGCATCTTCTGGTACATAATCAAATAGCGTTGGAGGTGCTTCACCAGCTGGACGGCCCGATAAATGACGTGAATAGTTTTCGATACCATTGGTATAGCCTAACTGTTGCATCATTTCTAAATCATAGCGGGTACGCTGCTCAATACGCTGGGCTTCCAGCAATTTGTCATGTTCACGGAAGAATTTAAGTTGGTCTTGTAGTTCATCTTTAATGGTATCAATGGCACGAGTCAGATGATCTTTCGGCGTTACATAGTGGCTTTTTGGATAAATCGTAACACGTGGAACTTTACGAACCATTTTACCAGTTAACGGGTCAAACCAACGGATTGAATCGACCTCGTCATCAAATAGTTCAATACGAATCGCGTGTTGATCAGATTCGGCAGGAAAAATATCTATAATTTCACCGCGAATTCGATATGTACCACGTAAGAACTCAAGTTCATTACGCGTGTATTGCATTTCAACCAAACGGCGGATAATTTCATCACGACTTACGCGATCGCCCTCAACCACATGCAGTAACATTTGCATATAAGCATTCGGATCACCCAAACCATAAATTGCAGAAACCGATGCCACAATAATTGCATCACGACGCTCTAATAAAGCACGTGTTGCTGATAGTCGCATCTGGTCAATGTGATCATTAATAGCTGCATCTTTTTCGATAAAAGTATCTGAGGATGGAACGTAAGCCTCTGGTTGATAGTAATCATAATAACTTACAAAATACTCAACCGCATTATTAGGGAAGAACGCTTTAAATTCGCCATAAAGCTGGGCAGCCAAAGTTTTGTTATGGGCCATTACAATTGTAGGTCGCTGTGTTTGAGCAATCACATTTGCCATGGTATAGGTTTTACCCGAGCCAGTTACACCCAGTAATAACTGATTACGAAAACCATGCTCGATACCATTTACCAGCTTTTCAATGGCCTGTGGCTGATCACCTGCTGGCTGATAATGAGTGACCAAATCAAAAGGTTGATTTTCGTTCAAAGTTATCTCTCTTTATGAAAAATTGAATTTAACGTCTCCCCTTTTAATGGGGATTTTTCTCTTAATTTAAAGTCTAAATTGAGCTGGAAATTCAATGTAAAAGATTAAGCATCTTAACACTTGACCAATACCCTAATCGGTTGCAACATGAAGCTATCCATTAAACAAAAAGTATAACCATGACCTATCAATATCATGATGAAAGTATTGTAACCGAACTTCCCGAAGATACAGTTTTTGTATTTGGAAGTAATCTTGCTGGACAACACAGTAGTGGTGCAGCACGTGTTGCAAGTCAGCACTTCGGAGCAGTTGAAGGTGTAGGTCGTGGCTGGGCAGGCCAAAGCTTTGCAATTCCAACTTTAAATGAACATATTCAACAAATGCCTCTTTCACAAATTGAGCATTATGTTGAAGACTTTAAGATATATACAAAAAATCATCCCAAGATGAAATACTTTGTCACTGCATTAGGTTGTGGCATTGCAGGTTATAAAGTTTCCGAAATAGCTCCTCTTTTTAGAGGGATTCATCACAACGTTATTTTTCCGGAATCATTTAAACCCTACGTGGAAGATAATGCTGTATCTCAATTTCCGACTTTGACTCAAAAGATGGTACAAAGTTTCATTAATGATGAAGTTATTTTTTACTTTAATCATGGTAGTGAATCTTTTGAAGAAGCTTTAGATAAAACTGATTTATCAGATGCTGAAAAAGCGATAGCACTTATTGTTTTAAATGAAGAGTTATATCCACGAGATCGTTATGGACGAGGCCGTGATCATGAGCTTAGTGATATTTTAGGGAAGCTGAACGGTAAAATTTTCAATCTTCATGGAAACTCTGAAGGTGCCATGATTTTTGTAAGTGCTGTCGTTGCACTGATGGAGCTTTATGATTTTGATGAGCAAGATTTTATCAAATTATGGCGTGGTGAAAAAAATATTGATCACCCTATTAATCGTTAAGTTTTCTTATAAATTTATGAGCTAAGCAGATAATCTCTGCTTTCTCACTATTTTATTTTTACTTACATTTAATCCTTTTATTTTTAATTATTCTAATATATTTAACTCTTTATCCTCCCAAATCTTAATTTTTCTCATTATACTTTAAGGCAAACTGAATACTTAAAGAAACATATGGAAACTTTAGATTCTTCGATTTTTGACCTTAGCCCCATACCAATGTGGATTGAGGATTTCAGTGAAGTTAAACAACAGTTTAATTTATGGAGAAATCAAGGTATTGAAAACCTCCACGAATTTTTAAATCAAAATAAACATTTAGTTATCGAATGTGCTCATAAAATTAAAATTATTCGCGTTAATCAAAAAACTTTAGAACTTTTTGAAGCAACAACACACGAAGAACTATATTCGAATTTGAATCTTATTTTTAAAAAGGAAATGTTCGAATCACATATTTATGAGCTTGAAGAGTTATGGAATGGTAAAACCCATTTTTCAAGCACTACTGTGAATTACACCTTATCAGGCAAACGTATTGATGTTCAGTTAAGAGGTTCCATTTTACCGGGTTCTGAATCTACCTTTGAACGTGTATTAATTACTACAGAAGATATTACCCCTTATCAAAATGCACTCCGTCAGGAAGAAAAAAATCGTCGCTTAGCTGAGTCTATGTTTATCTACTCTCCTACTTCGTTGTGGGTCGAGGATTTCAGCCGTATCAAAAATAGAATTGATCAACTTAGGCTATTAGGAATTGAAGATTTCAGAACTTTTCTCGATGTTCATCCTGAATTTGTCCGCCAATGTATAGAAGATATTTTAATTTTAGATGTTAATCAGGCCACGATAGATTTATTTAAAGCTCCTGATAAATCGACCCTTTTAAGAAATACACATAAGATTTTTGCTGAAGAAATGATTGAGACCTTTCGGGAGCAACTCATCGAATTGTGGCAAGGGAATATCCATCATAAACGTGAGGCTGTTAACTACGCTTTAGATGGCCAAATAAGAAATGTGTTGCTTCAATTTACCGTTTTTCCCGGATATGAAGATACTTGGGGGCTGGTACAAGTTGCACTGACAGATATTACTGCACGAAAAAAAGCGGAAAACTACCTTGAATATTTAGGGCAACACGACGTCCTGACCAAACTATATAACCGTGCTTTTTTTACAGAGGAACTAAATCGTTTAAACCGAAGTATTATTCGTCCTGTTTCTTCAATTTTTTTAGATATGAATGGTCTAAAAGAAACAAATGACCAGTTTGGGCATGATATTGGAGATGGTTTATTACGCCGTGTTGGAAATATTTTAAGTCAGGCTATTTCGAATACAGCGTTTACCGCATCTAGAATCGGTGGTGATGAGTTCGTGATTTTAATGCCAGGTGCAGATGAAGCGAACGTTCAAATTATGCTTCAAACGATTCAAGAGCTTTTTAATATCGACAATCAATATTATTCAAGCCATCCAGTTAGTATTGCGATTGGACATGCAACCACTCAAACAAATGAACAAATTGAGGACATGCTAAAACGAGCAGACCATCACATGTATCAAAAGAAAAAAAGTTATTATCAAGAAATTTTATTTAATCAATAAAAAAACAGGCAATATGCCTGTTTTTCAAAATTAGCGTTTTCCCATAGAACGACGCGTACCACGTGGAGGCATCCATGTTCTATCCGCGTATTGCTCTGGTTTTGGACGCACTTGGTTGTGTACCGCATCATCTGCTTGATTGCTTTCATTCGGCATTGGGAATGGCAATTTCACCAAAGCCTTTTTCTGTTTTGGCTGTTGCTCAGTCATGATTCATTCTCGAAATTTCGATTGCGGCCTATTATAAATGATTTTTATCATTTCTTTTCAAAAAAGCTTCAATTGAGTAAAACAGCAACAAGAACCTTCTTAAATTAAACTTTTTTACATCTAAACATACCCGTATCCGCAAATTGCTTAATTTTTGCGATAAGATAGTATGCTTTTTATTTTTTAATCCCATAAGAGGAATATTGCCGTGGACGTACGTCTTTCTGATCGTGTCAATGCTATCAAACCGTCCCCTACACTTGCTGTAACTAACAAAGCTGCTGAACTTAAAGCTGCTGGCAAGAACGTGATTGGTTTAGGTGCTGGCGAGCCAGATTTTGATACCCCTCAACACATCAAAGATGCTGCAATTGAAGCGATTAATAATGGTTTCACCAAATATACGGCTGTAGATGGTACTCCTGGGTTAAAAAAAGCAATTATTGCTAAATTGAAGCGTGATAATAATCTTGATTATCAAGCAAACCAGATTTTGGTTTCATGTGGTGGTAAGCAAAGTTTCTTTAACTTGGCACTTGCTCTATTAAACAAAGGCGATGAAGTTATCATTCCAGCACCTTTCTGGGTAAGCTATCCAGATATGGTCATTATTGCTGAAGGTACTCCAGTCATTGTGAAATGTGGTGAAGACCAACGCTTCAAAATCACTCCTGAACAATTAGAAGCTGCTATTACACCTAACACTCGTTTAGTGGTATTAAACAGCCCATCTAACCCAACAGGCATGATTTATAGCAAAGCTGAATTAGAAGCTTTAGCTGAAGTTTTACGTCGTCATCCACAAGTATTTGTTGCATCTGACGATATGTATGAACCGATTCGTTGGGAAGACGAGTTCTACAATATCGCAACTGTTGCTCCAGATTTATATGACCGCACAATTGTTTTAAACGGTGTTTCTAAAGCATATGCAATGACAGGTTGGCGTATTGGCTATGCAGCCGGTCCAGCAAAAATCATTGGTGCAATGAAAAAGATCCAATCACAGTCAACTTCTAACCCAACTTCTATTTCACAAGTTGCTGCTGAAGCTGCATTGAATGGTCCACAAGATGTTTTAAAACCAATGATTGAAGCGTTTAAACGTCGTCATGACTTAGTTGTAAACGGCTTAAATGACATCAAAGGGATCTCTTGCTTACCTGCTGATGGCGCATTCTACGCTTATGCAAACATTCGTCCTCTTATTCGTGCAAAAGGCTTAAAGTCTTGCACAGAATTTTCTGAATGGTTACTTGAAGAAACTGGCGTAGCAGTTGTTCCTGGTGATGCATTTGGTTTAGGCGGTTTTATGCGTATTTCATATGCAACTGCGGACGAAGTACTTGTTGATGCATTAGCACGTATCAAAAAAGCTGCTGAATCAATCGAAGGTGTTGATGCTGCGATTGCATCAATCGAAGCTGAAAAAGCTGCCAAATAATTTAAAAATATAAAAAAGGCCTCAAAGTTGAGGCCTTTTTTATATTTAAAATTATTCTAAGTTAAATAAAGCAGCAACCTCAGCCTCGGTCAATTTCTTTGTATCATTTTGAAAATTATAAAAATCAGGCTTTGAATCAATAAAAATTTCTATATCTAGCTTCAAGTCTTTTACTGGTTCATTTAAAGAAAATGCATTGATATTGCAGTAACTTTGATCTTTTGTTCTCCAAAAAATTGTTGTTCCACAAGCATTACAAAAACCTCTTTCACCCCATTCAGAAGAGTTAAAGATACTCAGATGTTTTTGCTGATTAAACTTAAGACTACCTTTGACAACATCAATCGTCATAATTACACCACTCGTTTGTCGACGACACATTGAACAATGACAAACATGTACATCATGATTTTTTAATTCAACTTCAAAAGTTGTTTCTCCACACAAACATTGACCATTCATTATTATTTTCCATAGTAAATTTATATTTTTAGGGTTATAAAATATTCTGCTCAACCAAAATTTACAAGTTTATAAACTATAAAGTGGCCCATATTTCTTGTACTTGTTAACTTGACAATAGAAGTTATAACGCCTAACTTAACATCAAGTTCCATTTTAGAACTTTATTAATTTAAGGACTTAAAAAATGAAAAATCCGATGGAAATGACTGGTCTAGAATTTTTACAAGCTATGATAGAAGGCCATATTCCACCTGCAAGTATTAGTAAAACTATACCTATGCAACCTACTGAAATTTCAGAAGGATCTGTTACTTTTAAAGCCCAAGCAGATCAAAACCATCTAAATCCACTCGGTGGAGTACATGGCGGTTTTGCTGCTACAGTCCTAGATTCAGTGACTGGCTGTGCAGTACATACGATGTTACCTGCGGGTGTAGGTTACGGCACAATCGACCTTAACGTAAAAATGTGCCGCCCTATTCCCCAAAATCAGGCTTTAATTGCAACAGGCAAAGTTATTAATTTAAGTAAAAATTTAGGTATTTCTGAAGGAAAGATTATTGATGAGGAAGGTAAACTGTATGCGTATGCAACAGCAACCTGCATGATTATTCGTCCATAATCGTTGAAGGTAGCCTTAAACCGCTGCCTTTTTTATTGAATCACCGGAATTATCTGGACGTTTACAAGTTTGTGCAATCACATACGGCGCCCAAATATTTTTAAGTTGGAGCTCTATAATTTCTTGATGCTCTACAGACCAAGCTAAAACTTTATTTTTACCCAACAATAACTCACCTTCTAATTGAAAAATATATAAAGATTCAGAGGAGTTTAGTAGTTTCGAGCTTTTTAAAATCTTAAGTGAATTATGCACATTCCATTTAGAGCTAAACCAAAGCTGCAATAAATCGCCTAAATACAAATTCTGCTTTTTGAAAGGATAAGTATTAATCCATGCCCTTTCTACGGGTGTGTAATAAGATTCTGAGTGATTTAAGATATTCAGATAATTGTGTTGATAGAAATCAAAATTAGAAAAAATAGAAGCGATCGTAAGCGTTTTCATACTTATCTCCGATTTAGCCATTTTAGTGCTGGCAAGTTGGTTTAAATCCACACTGTTTGGATTTCTCCAAACGCTTGTTCTTTTTTAAATCTAGCAATTGATTTTTTAAAGTGCAAGTAATTTCTTAACTCACCACTCAACTGATCAAATAAAAAGCATACGACACAAAAATGAAGTAAACATGACAATTTAGACTTGACCCTTCTCAAAATCTCCTTATAATCGCATGCAGATTCTCCCATAGCTCAGTCGGTAGAGCGACGGACTGTTAATCCGCAGGTCCCTGGTTCGAGCCCAGGTGGGAGAGCCAAATACTAAAAAGCCCGCAGCATTAAAGCGGGCTTTTTTTTTGCCATAAATTTATCAATAACTATAAAAAAATCCTCTATCAGCAGATAGAGGATTTAATTTTTTATTAGCGTCTTGTTAGGTTTAAGGGTCCAATTTAACTCTAAAGAATCTATTCTATTCTCAAATTATTATTCGACTTCAACCACTTTTAAAGGATTAAAAGATTGGGTGGTCGGCATCATTTCAATACGATTAATATTAATGTGTGGCGGTTGTGAAGCAATCCAAGCTACCGTATTTGCAATATCTTCAGGCAAGAGTGGATTCTTTTTATCATATAGACTGTTTACTTTATCCTCATCACCTTTAAAACGCACAAGAGAAAATTCAGTACCTCCACACAATCCTGGTTCAATATTAGTTACGCGCACACCAGTACCAGCCAAATCAGCACGAAGATTTAGACTAAATTGCTCCACAAATGCTTTGGTTGCCCCATACACATTGCCCCCTGGGTATGGGTATGTACCTGCAATAGAGCCCATATTAATGATTAAACCTGATTTTTTCTTTACCATACTTGGTAAAATTAGTCGGGTAACAGTAACAAGCCCTTTAACATTGGTATCAATCATCGTATACCAATCATCTAATTCTGCTTTATCTGCTGGTTCCAATCCTAATGCCAATCCAGCATTATTCACCAATAAATCAATTTGACCGATTTGAAATTCGGCTGGCAAATCAAGCAATGCCTTATTTATATTTTCTGCCGTATCCGTCATGTCAAATACTAATGGGTAGAATTTCTCACCAAGTTCTTGTTTTAGTTCTTCTAGTTTTTCTGCTCGTCTTCCACAGCCAATAACTTTATATCCTAGCTCAATCAGCTTTTTTGAAATACTATAACCAAAACCTGCCGATGCGCCTGTAACTAATGCTAACATTCTTATATCCTTAGAAATGATCAACTATTTCAGTTGAACTCATGATGAACATATCAGCCTTTATATTTACACAATATTTATTATTAGCCTAAAAAAATAAAAGTTTTTTAAAAATTTTAAGAGAAATTAAAATCTATAAAAAATATATTTATTAAATAATTATATGCATTAAAAAACTAAAAGCAGAGCATGCTTACTGTCTAAGAGATAATGTTCACCTAATAAAAAAGTTTACCGTGAAAGGTAAACTTTTTTGTTTGAGACATCCAAGACTAAGCAGGGATACCACTATGAAAACGGAAAGTATTATCTGGCGTTAAAATCAGATTCTTTTCAACTTCACGGATATGATCAATTCGCTGCTGAATATCCTCTTTAGGATCTTTCATTTTTGCAGTTTTTGCCACATCAAGCGCAAGTGCGAGATAGTCTTCAAAATGACGAGACTCTGACTTAAGTAAGTATCGATAATAACGTCCTAACTCATCATCTACACGTGGAGCAAGTGCATAAAAACGCTCACATGAACGAGCCTCTACGAATGCACCAATCACCAGCACATCAATTAAAGCTTCAGGCTCATACGTACGAATCTCTTTACGTAATCCACCTGCATAACGTCCGGCACTTAAACCAGTCCACTCTTGACCACGCTTAGCCATAAGCTCAAGCACTTGTTCATAGTGAAGCATTTCTTCTCGTACAAGCTGAGCAAGTTTTACTTGTAAGTCAGGAAAGAAGCTATAGCGGAACATTAAGTTCATTGCTGTACTAGCAGCTTTCTTTTCACAATTAGCATGATCTTGCATCAAGATATCTAAATTATTGATTGCCTCATCCAACCATGCATTTGGTGTTTGACATCCTAAAAAGGCCACCACAGGTTGCATTAATTCATCGTAATTGATACTCGACATAACCAACTATCCTGCTGCCTGAATCGCTGTTTTCATATCTTTAACAGCTTGAACCAGACCTACAAAAACACTTTCAGCAATAATTGAATGACCAATGTTTAATTCATGAATTTGTGGAATAGCTGCAATTGGTGCAATATTTTTAAGGTTAAGGCCATGACCAGCATTTACAACCAAACCTTTTGAAGCTGCATATTCAATGCCTTTGATAATACGCGCCAACTCAGCTTGTTGATCTTGCTCTGTTTCCGCATCTGCATATGCACCCGTGTGCAACTCAATCGTAGGTGCGCCACACGCAACTGCTGCATCAATTTGAGCTAAATCAGCATCAATGAATAATGATACATCGCAACCAATAGCCGCTAAAGTTTGAGTTGCAGCTTTAACTTTTTCAAAGTTACCCACTACATCCAAACCACCTTCAGTTGTTACTTCTTGGCGTCTTTCAGGAACAAAACATACGTGCTGAGGCTGAATTTCTTTCGCAAACTCAACCATTTCATCAGTAACAGCCAACTCTAGGTTCATACGGGTTTTTAATAATGGACGCATACGGCGTACGTCATCATCTTGAATATGGCGACGGTCTTCACGCAAATGCAAAGTAATCCCCTCTGCACCAGCTTGTTCACAAATAAGAGCAGCTTCTACAGGGTCTGGATAAGTAGTACCGCGCGCCTGTCTCAAAGTAGCAACATGGTCTATGTTTACACCAAGCAATGCAGCCATAAATAAATCCTAATTACGATTGAGTTTGAGTATTTTGAATCCACAATTGTCGACTTTTTAGGGGACGATCTCCTAAAAGCGATGTAATCATTTGACGGTATAGTTTACCTAATAATTGCAATTGTTCGTGAGAAAAATCCTGACCTTGCTCATAATCCAACATAGATAAAATTGCTTTACCTGACAATGAGGAACGGCTTGCCTGAACAACGGGCGCAAAACCTTCAGTCACCTGAAATTGATAAAACTGGTGAGCCTGTATTAGCTGTTGTTGAGTATCAATTGAGAAATCAATCGCGTAACCCAGCTCAGGAAGTAAAACATGTTCGAACTGACGCAAAATCTGTCTCAGAAAAAGATCAGGATTTTCATGGGAAGATAATTGCTGTAATTGAAGCAGGGTTAATTGATATTGCTCAAAAGATTGCGGCATTGCCTCTTCTAATGGGCAAAGTCTAAGAACAATTTCATTTAGATAAAAACCAGCAAAAAAAGCATCCCCAAAAAAGAAAACAGGCTGATTTAATATTTCTAGCTTAGTAAAATTTTTGAGTTCACTTTTACCCGTGGCTTGTAGCCGAATAGGCTGATATTGAGGGGGCGGAGTCTGCCTTAAGATGCCATCGACTCGCCCATATTCCTGAGTAAAAAGATGCACAATATGACTTTTTTCACGGTACTTACGGTGATGAATCATATATCCATGGAGGACTTCATTGCGCATCATAAAAAGAATCTATTCCTCAGATTCTTTTTCTTTTTTGTCATCCTCATCATCACCATCAGGAATAACAGCACCTACAACAGCTGCTGTACCTTTAACTACACCTTTAGTAGTTTTATAGGCGATACCTACTGGTACGGTTACAAGCTTATATACACAACCTTGTAACATCAATGTACATCCAACTATAGCAATTAACGATGTAATTGTTTTCATACCAGCATCCTTATCCTTTAGATATCACTATACCCTAAGCTTTTTAGAGCACGCTCATCATCAGACCAGCCACCCTTCACTTTTACCCAAAGTGTGAGCATAATTTTTTGCTCAAACATTTTTTCCATGTCTTTACGAGCATCCATACCAATCGTTTTAAGCTTGGCACCTTTTTCACCAATCACAATGGCTTTTTGACCAGCGCGGTCTACAAAAATCGTTGCATCGATATAGGTACAAGCTGGTTTTAAACGACCAGTTTTTTCATTAACAGTTGCTTCTTCCGTTTTGAAAGATTCAATTTGTACTGTTAAATCATAAGGAAGCTCTTCACCCAACTGACGCATGATTTTTTCGCGAATAATTTCACTTGCCAAAAAGCGTTCAGAGCGGTCCGTAATCTGATCAAATGAATACAATGGTGGTTGGTAAGGAAGGTACTTCTCAATCGTTTCACTCAAGTGTTCTAAGTTTGCACCACGCAAAGCAGAAACAGGAACAATCTCAGCAAAATTCATAAGTTTGGCACGTTCTTGAATGAGAGGAAGAATCTCTCTTTTATCTTCAAAAGTGTCAGCCTTATTAATGACCAAAATAACTGGCATTTCAGCGTTCTTGAGTTTTTCAAGCACTAAATCGTCGTTTTGAGTCCACTTATAAGCATCAATAACGAATAAAACTAAGTTAACGTCACGTAATGCAGAATGAGCAGCACGGTTCATCATTTTATTAATAGCACGCACTTCTTTTTTATGCATACCTGGGGTATCTACATATACCGCCTGCATCTTTTCGCGCGAATCAATACCAATAATTTTATGACGTGTTGTTTGAGGTTTACGCGAAGTAATAGAGAGCTTTTGACCCAATAAATGGTTCATGAGGGTAGATTTACCCACATTTGGACGTCCCACAATCGCCACAAATCCGCTCTTAAAATCCGAAGGGATTGTTACGCCTTTGGAACTAAAAAATTGATCAATCAGATTATTAGGATCTTGGTTTTCATTTGAATCTGGATTGATTTGATCAGAATGCATCGACATGCAGGTTATTGCTCCAATAACTTTAAAATTTCCGCCGCTGCTGCCTGCTCGGCAAAACGACGACTTGAACCCTCACCATAAATCTTCGGTAAACCATCTACTACACATTCCACTTTAAAGTGCTGATGAGGTGCATCACCCTGAATATCTACAACCTCGTAAACAGGGAGAGGTTTTTTACGTGCTTGTAGATACTCTTGTAAACGTGATTTCGGATCTTTGAGTTGATCCGTAGGTTCTATATGGTCTAAATAGGGTATGTACCATTTTAGCACAATATCTTTAAGTAAGTTGAGATCACCACTATCAAGATAAATTGCACCAATAATCGCTTCTACCGTATCTGCTAATATTGACTCACGATGATGACCACCAGATTTCAACTCGCCTGTACTTAATATTAAACACCGACTAAGTTGCAAATCGGTTGCAATCTTACCTAATGCTTCTTGGCGAACCAAGGTCGCACGCATACGCGTGAGACGACCTTCATTTTCATTTGGATAGGCATGATATAGATAATTAGCGATTATCATGCCTAATAATGAATCGCCGAGAAACTCTAAGCGCTCGTAATTGTATTTGTGACTCACCGAACGATGAGTCAAAGCTAACTGTAACAATTCAAGCTGCTTAAATTGATATCCGATTCGACTCAGTAAGCGAGGATCACTTAGTTTGAACTGATGTTTTATCAAAACTCTTCTCAAATGTTAAAACTAAATCAATATTGAATAAGAAAGGTTTTCTTACTTCATATTTCTTTTTGACCGTTAGACCAGACTGATTAAACACTTGAGCGATCTCTTTAAAGTGGAGATCACGAATATTGTTCATTTCGAGTCGCTGATCCATTTGTGTTACAAACTTTTGTGGTGTGATCTCAGAAGAGCTTTCTTGTAAAAGCTCTTCTATCTGATTATTAATCAGCCGATCATCCCAATATGCTGGCCAAACTGCAAGTACAGCTTTTACTGCAACTGCAAATATAACCACCCCAAATAAAATTGCTAAATACGAAGTACCCTGTTGTGCCTTACGCATTTCTTTTTTTCCTAATGGTTGTTTTTAATCTATTTTTCCATTTCGGCCAAAGTTAGGAAGGTGTAAGCCCGGTTCTTTATGCATCCACACATAGAATGCTCGTCCTGTTAAGTTTTCTTCAGGAACGAACCCCCAGAAACGACTGTCTGCACTTTGATCGCGGTTATCCCCCATTGCAAAGTAATGTCCTTTTGGTACAGTCACTTCCCAATATAAACCGTCTTGGTTCGCATATTTACCATTTTCAACATAGTTGATAAACGGTGCTTGGCGCGCCACATTTACGCCTTCAAGCTCACGCATCGTAAAGGTATGCTCACCAATCGTCTCTTTATGATAAATAGACGTTGGCGTATCCATCACATCTTTTTCACGACTGAACTGTGTTAATACTTTCGGTACTTTTTGCCCATTAATAATTAATTGCCCATGGTCATAAACAATATGATCGCCAGGTAAACCGATTACACGTTTAATATAGCTAATAGTCGGTTGAGGTGGATAACGGAATACAATTACATCACCACGCTTCGGTTCACCTACATCAATAATTTTCTTATTAACGATAGGTAAACGTACACCATAATCAAATTTATTAACCAGAATAAAATCACCAGTTTCTAAAGTTGGCACCATAGAGTCCGATGGAATATTAAATGGTTCATAAAGAAATGAACGGAGTATAAGTACTACAGCTAAAACCGGCCAAAAGTCATAGGCCCATGTAATGACAAAATTTTCGTTCCCGCGTCCTTTATTTGCACGCTGTTTTAATACAAGTTTATCTAACAACCACACTGCAAATAGAATCAGCGTAACTGGAACAAGAATTAAATTAAAATCAAAATCCACATGACCTCACTCGCAGCCTCGCTGCTTGTATTACAGTGGGGAAAGGAAATTGTTCACTTCCCCCACCCTCATTTCTTATCTTTCTACTTTCAATACAGCCAAGAACGCTTCTTGTGGAATTTCAACACTTCCCACTTGTTTCATACGTTTCTTACCTTCTTTTTGTTTAGAAAGTAGTTTTTTCTTACGCGAAACGTCACCACCATAACATTTTGCCAATACGTTTTTACGCATCGCTTTTACGGTAGAACGGGCAATAATTTGCGCACCGATTGCTGCCTGAATAGCAACATCGAACATTTGGCGAGGAATTAAGTCTTTCATTTTCTCAACCAATGCAATACCACGATGGCGTGCATCATTACGGTGACAAATCATAGCCAAGGCATCAACCTTTTCGCTATTAATTAACACATCAACCTTAACTAAAGCTGAACTTTCAAAACGTACAAAATTATAGTCTAAAGATGCAAAGCCACGAGAGCATGACTTTAATCTGTCAAAGAAATCCATAACGACTTCAGCCATTGGGATTTCAAATGTAATAGAAACTTGGTTACCCAAGAATTTCATATCTTTTTGTACACCACGACGTTCGATACATAGTGTCATTACGTTCCCTAAATATTCTTGAGGAACAAGGATATGACACTCCGCAATTGGTTCACGTAAATCTTCTACAGTCGATCCATCCGGCATTTTTGATGGGCTATCGATGTAAATCGTTTCGCCTTTCTTGGTTAATGCTTCATAAATTACGGTAGGTGCTGAACTGATGAGGTCAAGATCGTACTCACGTTCTAAACGCTCTTGTACAATTTCCATATGTAGCATACCTAAGAAGCCACAACGGAAACCAAAGCCTAAAGCATCTGAACTTTCTGGTTCAAAGAATAAAGCCGAGTCATTGATCTGTAATTTTTGTAATGCTTCACGGAATGGTTCGAAGTCACTTGCATCAATCGGGAAAAGACCAGCATATACTTGTGGTTTAACCTTTTTGAAACCCGGTAAAGTTGCAACGTCTGGTGTAGAAGCAAGAGTAATTGTGTCACCTACTGGCGCACCAAAAATATCTTTAATACCCGCAATAACAAAACCTACTTCACCAGCTTCAAGAATATCTGTTTCAGTATGCTTAGGATTAAATACACCTACAGAAGTGACCGGATGAGTTTGTCCTGTCGATTTAACCAACATTTTGTCGCCCTTGCGGATACGACCTTGTTTAATACGAACAAGAGAAACTACGCCTAAGTAGTTATCAAACCATGAGTCGATAATTAATGCTTGTAATGGTGCTTCACGATCACCTTCTGGCGCCGGAATAACATCGACTAAACGCTCGAGTACACCTTCAACACCTAAACCAGTTTTTGCTGAACAGGTTGGTGCATCTGTCGCTTCAATCCCGATAATTTCTTCAATTTCATGAATTACACGTTCAGGTTCAGCCTGTGGTAAATCAATTTTATTGAGAATAGGAAGAACTTCTAGACCTTGTTCAATTGCTGTATAACAGTTTGCTACTGATTGAGCTTCAACGCCTTGTGCTGCATCTACAACCAATAGTGCACCTTCACATGCAGCTAATGAACGAGAAACTTCATAGGAGAAGTCAACGTGCCCAGGCGTATCAATAAAGTTCAGTTGATATTCCTGACCATTTGGATGGGTGTAATACAGCGTGACAGAAGCGGCTTTAATGGTAATCCCACGTTCACGCTCAAGCTCCATTGAGTCTAAGACTTGGGCTTGCATTTCACGATCTTGTAGACCGCCACACATCTGAATAAAACGGTCAGCCAATGTAGACTTACCATGGTCAATGTGGGCAATAATCGAGAAATTTCGTATATTTTTGATATCGACGGATTTTTTAGCTTGCGCCATGGGTTACCTTGAGAAAATATAGAGTGCTATGTAGCTTGTTTTAATACACAGCCAAAGCGGTTAAATAAATTGCGTGAGATTATAACAGATTGCCGATATGAAAAAGATATAAATTCTTTCTTTTAAAAAAGCTTTTTAAACTTCTCAACATAACAAACTATTTCTCGTTGAAAAGCCTCTAAATCAGAACAGTTTTAACTCGAACTTAATTAGGCTTGCAGATAAATTATTGCCAGTTTCATTAGCTATATCCCCAATTAATTCAAATCCGAGTTTCTGCACGACCTGTTGAGATCTAATGTTCTGTTCAAATATTTCAGCCCAAACATATTTTATTTGTTTTTGGAATAATCTGCCTTGTTTCAAATACTGGATGAGCCCTACAAGAGCCTCTTGCATATATCCCTTACCCCATGCATTAGGATGAAGTTCATAGCCAATAACAACCGCAAAATCATCACCAATTTGTTTGATAGTATTTACACCACATGTTCCCAACATAGTTCCATCTTTTTTAAGACGAATAGCATGCCTAAAACCTAGCTGTTGATTCCATTTTTTATGCATTTTTTCAATTAAAGCCTCAGCTTCTTCCAATGAAGTAAAAGCTTTTAAATCATAAAATTCGAGTACGCTTGAATTTGAAAATAATTCAAAGATAAAATTTTTATCAGCTTCTGTAAGGTCACTTAAGATTAATCGATCTGTTTCTATAGAAAATAAATACTCCAAATTCCAGCCTCTCTTTTTTACTTGCGATCATACGAAACGGTAAAATCGTAAGGATTTATGCTTGAGTCAAGCGGCTTGTATGCATGGGTAAAAGTTGGCGACATTCGTTTTGGACGTCCAGTAGCAATTTCAATACACGCCCATTTGGTATTTCCAACAAATAATACGGCCTGATCTGATGGACGAAAAAACACATACTGGCGGAACGAATAAAGTGCATTAATGTCATCTAACCATGTACGTAATACAATTTGTTCGCCTTCAAACGCAGCTTTACGATATTGCACATGATGCTCAACCGCGACCATTGCATGTTTTAACTCAAGATACTTAGTTACCCCTACTCCCAAAGTTTCAACATGAGCAGCAGCTACATCTTGCATCCATTGAACATACATCACATTATTTACATGTCCCAACGCATCAATGTGATGTGGCTGCACCTGAATATGTAAATCAAAAATACTACTCACAAATGAACACTCTTATTTATTAACCTTAAAACTGAAATAAGTGTAGGTAGATATCGCTAAACGCTCAAGATAAATAACAAAAACCACCCATTTCAGGGTGGTTTATTAATTGAGTTAAGGATTACTGAATACGTAAACCAAGCATTGCGCGCTGTCCCTGACGAATAATAGCAACACGTGCTACGGTATTTTTTGGCAAGTTAGAAACAACTTTTGCAAAATCCTGACTATTTAAAATTTGGTTATTATTGACTTGAGTAATCACATCGCCCGGAATGATATTCGACAATGATGCTAAACCACCACGGCGAACATCTTGTACATAAATACCACCTTTTACGCTCAACGCATTTTTTTCTAGTTCAGCGAGATCACGAATACTCATGCCTAAAACTGGCCCCTTAGATGCAGCACCTTGTGCACCAGTAGCAGGTGTTTCATCTGGCGCAGTCGTTAAGGTTGCTGAAATATTACGTGTTTTATCATCACGTAACACTTCAAATTGAACGGTTTGATTTGGTTGTACTTTGTTTAATGCATAGAGTAAATCACTCGTACGGAGTACAGGTGCACCATTTAACTTTAAAATGACATCTCCAGCTCTTAGCCCTGCTTTTTGTGCAGGTGAGTTCGGAGAAATTTGAGTAATTAAAGCACCTTCAGGTTTTGGTAATTTGTAGGCATCAGCAAGGTTTCGATCAATATCTTGCATCATGACACCAAGATAAGAGCGTGTGACTTTACCTTTTGTTTTCAGCTGGTCTGCAACATCCATTGCTACATCAATCGGAATAGAGAAAGACAAGCCCATGTAGCCGCCAGTACCACTAAATATTCGAGAGTTTACCCCGACCACTTCACCATTTTGATTAAATAATGGACCACCAGAGTTACCTGGGTTTAAAGCCACGTCAGTTTGAATAAACGGCACCGAGGTTTCACCGCTCATGTTTCTTGATTTTGCACTGACAATACCGGCCGAAGCTGAGTAATCAAAACCAAACGGCGAACCAATAGCTAGAACCGGTTCTCCGACACGTAAGCGATCAACATTTCCTACTCGTAAAGCTGGATAGTTAGTTCCATTGACCTTTAACAAAGCAACGTCTGTACGCTCATCACTACCCACTACGGTTGCATCAATTTCACGGCGGTCATTTAGAGTGATGCTGATACGAGAGGCATTTTCAATCACATGGTGGTTTGTGAGTAAATAGCCATCTTTACTAATGAAGAATGCACTTCCGTAAGCTGTCTTTTCTTGTGGACCTCGTTGCTGTGGAATGATGACCTGATTGCCAAAGAAACGTTTTAAAATTTCAGGAACTTGCTGCTGCAACAGCTCATCCTGAGTCATTTTTTTTACGACGTTCACACTCACAACTGCTGGACTAACTTGTTCAACGAGGTTTGAAAAATCAACAGCAGCATTTGCTTGAACAGCAGCAACTGTAAATACCGCTGCATACATTCCTTGTTGTAAATAGCGAGATTTCATTCGGTGCTCACCCACAATTTGGTCTACGAGAATAAGAATAAAACTGTTGTATCACAACGCTTTGGGGTTGTGCGTAACAATATGTTTATTTGTAATACATCATCACAAGGATTATTTTACGCATTGCAACTTTTTAAGCCAATTGCAATTTTTCTCTGAGTTAGAGCGCTTAAGCTCTTGCCTTTTTAGGTAAAAAGGGGTGTCATTAGCGGACGTTTTAAATTGATGCGAATGGACATGCCTAATTTACAGACAATTCACCACTTTGACGTGATTATTGTGGGCAGCGGCGGCGCTGGTTTAAGTCTGGCTTTATCGTTACCAAATCATTTTAATATTGCAGTTTTAGCCAAAGCTGCTCTAACCGAAGCAAGTACCTTTTATGCTCAAGGTGGCGTTGCTGCTGTTCTTGATGAGACTGACTCTATTCAACAGCACATTAATGACACTATGATTGCAGGCGCTCATTTATGTGAAATGGACGCAGTACAACATACCGTAGAAGGTGGCCGCCCTTCTGTTGATTTTCTTTTAAAACAAGGCGTTCAATTTACCCTAGATGAGGATGAGCAACTTCACTTAACTCGCGAAGGTGGCCACTCGCAGCGTCGCATTATCCATTCTGCTGATGCAACAGGCAAAGCCATTTCAACCACTTTGGTTGAGCGTGCCAAAGAACGTAAAAATATTACTATTTTTGAAAATTATATTGCGATTGATTTAATCACCTCGCATAAATTAGGCCATACCGACCAAGCGAATCGCGCTATTGGTTTATATGCATTAGATGAAAATACTGAAAAGGTTCATACCTTCCTTGCACCATTCACCGCGCTAGCTTGCGGCGGTGCGATGAAAGCTTATCTGTACACATCTAATCCAGATATTGCCACAGGTGATGGTATTGCAATGGCTTTCCGTGCAGGTTGCCGCGTTGCCAATATGGAATTTAATCAGTTCCACCCAACTTGTCTCTATCATCCTCAAGCACGCTCATTTTTAATTACCGAAGCTATGCGTGGTGAAGGTGCTTATTTGCGCTTACCTGATGGCGAACGTTTTATGTTGCGTTTTGACGATCGTGCAGAACTAGCTCCTCGCGATATTGTGGCACGTACAATTGACCACGAAATTAAACGTCTCGGTATTCGCCACGTGTGGTTAGACATTACCCATAAATCACCAGAATTTATTAAAGAGCACTTCCCTACACTTTATGCACGATTGCTTGAGTTAGGCATCGACATTACCAAAGACATGATTCCAGTGGTGCCAGCAGCTCACTATACATGTGGTGGTGTTGTGGTTGACTCAAATAGCCAGACGGATATTGAAGGTCTCTATGCAATTGGTGAAACATCTTATACAGGCTTACATGGTGCAAACCGTATGGCAAGTAACTCATTACTTGAGTGCTTCGTTTACGGTATGAGTGCGGCAAAAGACATCGAAAATAAATTAGATGAAAACTTCAAATTACCTGAAGTACCAACTTGGGATGACTCACAAGTAACCAACCCTGATGAAGATGTGGTGATTTTACAAAACTGGGATGAGTTACGTTCAACCATGTGGAACTATGTTGGTATTGTAAGAACCACAAAACGTTTAGAACGTGCTTTACACCGTATTGAAATGTTAAAGCGTGAAATCACTGAATATTATCAAGACTACCGTGTTAGCAAAAACCTGATTGAGCTGCGTAACCTTGTTTTAGTATCTGAAATGATTGTTCGCTGTGCTATGCAACGTAAAGAATCACGTGGTCTACATTACACGCTCGATTATCCGGAAACTTCGAACGAGATTCGTAAAACGGTTTTAACTCCTCCAAATTTTGCAGTAGAACAGCCGTTG
The DNA here is from genome assembly GCF_056725885.1 of Acinetobacter sp. GRABPA_MV_2. Classification (NCBI taxonomy): domain Bacteria; kingdom Pseudomonadati; phylum Pseudomonadota; class Gammaproteobacteria; order Moraxellales; family Moraxellaceae; genus Acinetobacter; species Acinetobacter sp. GRABPA_MV_2. The sequence continues at coordinate 138,825 of NZ_JBWZNA010000003.1, read as the reverse complement.
GTTAATACTGATATTTAAGGTTTCCTTCTACAGAAAAAGCACAGCTCTGGCTGTGCTTTTTATTTGGTTTAATATTTATGCTCTAGGTGGAATTGAATAAGTCGCAGTCACATGCGCCACAGGTTCATCCAGACCGACCGAATAAATCCAGACCTCTCCGACAACCAAGCTCTTTCCGACTTTCATGAGTTTACATTCACTACGTAAGTCTTGATCACCTGCAGGTTTTCTTAAAAAATTAATATTAAAGTTGGTGGTTACGGCTAAACCAACAATACCGATCTCACCTAATATCGCAATATATAAAGCAAAATCAGCCAAAGTCATCATGGTTGGGCCAGATATGGTGCCACCAGGACGTTGATGCCTTTGATCGACATGATAGTAAACAACTGCAGCTTTGGGAGTGACTGATTCAATTTTGCAATGTTCAAGACTTGGTGGAAATTCCTTTTCAAGAAATGCCACGATTTCTTCTTTTGAACTTTTCATCCTTGTTATTCTTCAATCTATAAATCATATTTAAGATAGCATAAGAAAATTACAGATATTTTCTATGACGATTTAAATCAGAATTAACATCATTTTTCACCACTCCTATATTTTTATAAGAGTGGCTCATCCAATTGCTTATCCTAAATATTTCAAAGCCTGCTCAAACACCTGATCAGGACTTTGGGTTGCATCTATTCGCTTAATGCGTTCCGGTTCAGCTTTCCATAAGGTTTCATAACCTTCACGAACCTTAGTAAAGAAGCTTAACTTTTCTTGTTCAAAACGATCTAAAGCTCCGCGTTCACGTGCACGGTTCATACCAAGTTCAATCGGTGCATCTAACCAGAAAGTCACCTCCGGCATGCGTGAAACGAAGTTCTGATTTAAAAGCTGTAATTTATCTTGGCTTAAACCGCGACCAGAACATTGATAAGCAAAACTCGCATCGGTAAAGCGATCACTTAATACAATTTTGTTAGCTTCTAAAGCAGGCAAAATAACCTGTTGTAAGTGTTGAGCACGTGCTGCATAAATGAGTAATAATTCAGTATCATGACTCATATTTTCATCATGATTCACAGCCAAAAGCATCGAACGAATTTGTTCAGCTAACGGTGTACCCCCCGGCTCTCGAGTTAAAACAACTTGTTTGCCTTGCTCTTCAAAATGCTGATGAATTTTTCGAATGAGTGTAGTTTTACCTACCCCTTCCGTGCCTTCAAAGCTGATAAACATCTCTTTTCCTTATTTCTTCGATCTCAACACGGATAAATAATCCTGCACAGCTTGATTATGTGCTTGCAAGCTTGCCGTAAATTTATGTCCACCATTACCAGTCGCAACAAAATAGATGTTATTTGAATCATCTGGATGTAATGCTGCTTCAATTGCCTTTTGGCTTGGCAAAGCAATTGGAGTTGGCGGTAAACCATTAATAGTATAAGTATTATATGGTGTTGGAGTACGGAGGTCTTCTCGGGTAATGTTGCCTTTATAGTTATTACCCATTCCATAAATAACAGTTGGATCCGTTTGTAAACGCATACCGAGTTTTAAACGGCGGACAAAAACTCCCGAAACTTGTGTAAGTTCACTGTCTAAACTCGTTTCTTTCTCAACAATAGAAGCCATAATTAATGCTTCATATTTATCTTTATACGGTAAATTCGGCGCGCGATTTGCCCAAGCTGTATCTAGAGCTTTTATTTGACGATGATATAAATCGGTCAGAATTTTCTTATCAGTCTCGCCTTTGGCAAAGAAATAAGTATTCGGCGCGAACAAGCCCTCTGGATGATCGTAAGGAATCCCAAGCGCTTTCATAAGCTGATCATTAGGTAAATCCAATATTGTATTTTTTACATTTTTATCATTTTTTAATGCAGTAATAAGCTGCTTAAAAGTTGTACCTTCAATCACCAAAACACGGTTCATCTGAGCATTATCAGCATCAGACAACATCTCTAACACTTGTCTTACGCTCATCCCTTGTTCAATTTCATACACACCAGCTTTCATGCTGTCATGAATCATAAACTTTTGATAAAGCTTTAATACGATAGGAAAGCTAATTTTGTCTTCTTTTGCCAAACGATCAATAAAACCAGAATAAGTTTCCCCAGATGTAATAGATAACATCTGTTTTTTTCCTTCGACAGGATAAGCCTTAAACAAACTTGACCATAAAATGGCAAACGTAAAGATTAAAACAATAAAAAGGCCAATTAGAACCAATCGCTTAGAAAATTTTGGAGCTTGTTTTTTGTTATTTTTCTTGGCGTTTTTTGCTTTCGCATTCACAGGTGGCTTCGGCATATTAATGAATCTGATTTAAGTTAAGGATATGAAATAAATCTATGCATGCCTGTGTATCTAGCGTTTTCTCGCCTAAATGAGTAACTACTCGCATAGGGTTTAAAGCATTACAAAAGAATAGACTTTGTATTTCAGATACTTCATCTAATTCAATCACACGTACTTCACAGGCAATACCATGGTGCTGCATACGCGCCAGAATTTCTGCCCGCATTACACCGTGGACGCCATTATAGCGAAGTTCAGGAGTAATCCATCTATCATTTAAACGAATAAAACAATTACTACTGACCCCTTCAACAATATAACCTTGTACATCAGTAACTAATGCTTCAGCCCACCCGAGTTGATCTGCTTCTTTTTTTAGCAATACTTGTTCAAGGCGGTTTAAAGATTTAAGTCCGACCAAGCTCGGCATGGTTAAACCTAGTGCCTGATTTAAAACACCACACTGTATAGAGTCAGGCACAAACGGCTCTAAAGCTTTTGGATAAAACCAGATATAAATATCAGCCTCATGTTTCGGCAAGCTATAACCGCGGTCGCCTTCCCCACGACTAATCACAATTTTTAAAGTGCCATTGAGTACGAGGTTCTGCTTTTGTAGTTGCTGCAAACTCAGTTCGATTAATTCAAAATTTACAGTTAAAGACAGTTTTTGACATGCAAGCTTTAGACGTTGCCAGTGCCTTTCTTTAAGCTCAATCTGGTTTTGAAAAACACGAATTGTGGTAAAGCATCCATCACCATAATGAAAGGCTCGATCTAATAAAGGAATAGTCTCAACGGGTTGCCCATTTTTAAAACACCACATGTTTGTTCCATCCTTTGCTAAAAGCCGCACAACAATACACCACCTTTCATTTAAATAATAAATGACTGATTTTAAAAAATTATACCGATTTCGTATCTAGTTTTGAAACTCTTTATATATCAAGATTTAAGAATAGTTTATCTATTCTTACTATTTCTATTTTTTTCATATTAAATTCGTTTTTTATTATTTTTTTAGAATAAAGACTAGCGCTATTCTGCGTTCAAGTTTTGAACATTTCATATTTTTTGAGGATTTATCTCATGCGTTTTTCTCAATTAAAAGTCGGGGTTATCGCTGCACTTCTTTCTGTTTCATCATTTGCAGCCCAAGAGTTTTTAAATGTTTCTTACGATCCTACTCGTGAGCTATATACAGATTTCAACAAACAGTTCGGTACTTACTGGAAACAGCGTACTGGTCAAGATATTGAGTTTAAGCAATCACACGGCGGTTCTGGTAAACAGGCTCGTGCGGTTATCGATGGCTTAAATGCAGATGTGGTGACATTAGCACTTGCAGCAGATATTGATGAAATTGCTGAAAAAGCAAAACTACTTCCAACTAACTGGCAGAAAAAACTGCCACAGAACTCAACGCCATATACATCAACCATTGTGTTTTTGGTGCGTAAAGGCAACCCAAAGCAAATTAAAGACTGGGCTGATTTAATCAAACCAGGCGTAGAAATCATTACACCAAATCCAAAAACCTCTGGTGGTGCTCGTTGGAACTATCTTGCAGCTTGGGCTTGGGCAAAACATCAACCAGGTGGCAATGACGCGAAAGCACAAGAATACGTTCGCCAAATTTATAAACATACTAAAGTTTTAGATTCTGGTGCTCGCGGTGCGACGACTACTTTCGCTGAGCGTGGCATTGGTGATGTATTACTAGCTTGGGAAAATGAAGCTCATTTAGCTATTCGTGAACAGCCGGGCAAATTTGAAATTATTACTCCGTCTCTTTCGATCTTAGCTGAACCTCCAGTTGCAATTGTGGAGAAGAATGCAGCTAAAAAAGGCAACTTAACCATTGCTAAAGGTTATCTCAACTATTTGTACTCACCTGCTGGTCAAGAAATTGCAGCACGTAACTTCTACCGTCCTCGTAACGCAGCTGTTCTTAAAAAATACAGCAATGTATTTAAGCCATTGAAGCTTGTAACAATCGATAAAGAGTTTGGTGGTTGGACAAAAGTACAAAAACAACACTTCGATAATGGTGGTGTTTTCGATCAAATCGTGAAAATCAATAGTGCAGAGAAGTAATTCTTTACGCTAAAGGTAAGGAGAACAGACATGATTCACACTGTAATTGTTCCGGGTGTAGGTGGCAGTGAACATCAGCATTGGCAATCTTGGTTGCAGCGTCAACTCGTGTCTAGTTCTCGTGTTGAGCAAAAAAACTGGGATAGACCTGTATTAAGCGAATGGGTTGAGCAATTCGTTAAAACAGTTCAAGCAGCTCAAGCTCCTGTTCAAATTGTTGCACATAGTTTTGGATGCTTAACGAGTGTAGCTGCTTTGGCTGAGCATCCAGAATTAAGAAGCCAAGTTAAGAAACTAATTTTAGTCGCTCCAGCGAATCCGGCACGCTTTGGGGAAGCAGGGTTTGCTCGCCATAGCTTGACCGACTACAAAGATTATTTTCATCAATTAAAAATTGATGTGCCTGCAACGCTACTCATTAGTGAAAATGATCCATGGCTCGGCTTTTTTGATGCATTACAACTTGCGAAATCATGGAAATTAAATCCCGTTAATCTTGGAGAAGTGGGCCATATTAATGTTGCCTCAGGTTTTGGGCCATTTCCAGATTTGCTGAATTATTTGATTCCAGAAGATTCGATGTGTAATCACTCATCTATCGACCCGGTAAAAACACATTTCTCTTTGAAATTTGCTTAATACCAATCCTTATACCGCACTGTTTATCTTTATTTATTCGCTTACTGGTTTCAGCAGGCTTTTCTCTTTGAGGAAATATCATGTCGCAGCGATCCCGAGTGCTGCCTGGGTTCGGTCTATCTTTGGGCTTCACCCTCGCCTATGTATCTTTTATTGTACTTATTCCATTAGCCGCAGTTTTTATCAAATCATTTGGAATCGGATGGGACGGATTATGGGAAATTCTAACGTCTGAGCGTATTTTGAAATCACTTCAACTCAGCTTTAGTTCAGCTTTAATCGCAGCATTTATTAATGTTGTGTTTGGTCTGCTTTTGGCTTGGTGTCTTGTTCGTTACAACTTCCCTGGAAAGCGTCTAGTTGATGCTCTAGTTGACTTACCTTTTGCGCTTCCGACCGCAGTTGCAGGTATTGCACTGACTTCACTCTATGCACCTACTGGTTGGTTAGGTCAATATCTTGAACCACTTGGTATTCAGGTTGCCTATACACCTATCGGGATTACGCTAGCGTTGGTCTTTATTGGTATTCCATTTATTGTTCGAACCGTTCAGCCGGTACTCAGCGATATTGAAACCGAACTTGAGGAAGCAGCTTCAGCACTTGGTGCAAATCGCTGGCAGACGATTACTAAAATTATTTTACCAATATTACTACCTGCTCTATTTACAGGCTTTGCTTTAGCGTTTGCTCGCGGCGTGGGTGAGTATGGTTCTGTTATTTTTATTGCAGGTAACCAACCTTTTAAAACGGAAATTGCACCGCTGATGATCATTTCTCGTCTTGAAGAATATGATTATGCAGGCGCAACGACCATTGCAGCAGTCATGTTAGTTCTCTCTTTTATCATCCTATTTGTCATTAACTTACTTCAAGCATGGGCAAACCGTCGTACAGGGAGAAACATCACATGAATTTACATACCGACAGTAATGCACTTGCCTTGAAGTTACAGTCTCGTGATGCAACACGTGAGCCAACTTGGGTACGTTATACCCTCATTACAATCGCACTGATTTTTTTCGTAAGTTGCCTCATATTGCCACTCATTCTGGTTTTCGTAGAAGCATTTAAACAGGGACTTGAAGTCTATGTTCAGGCTTTGATTGATCCAGATACGTTATCAGCAGTGAAATTAACATTACTCACCGCAGCAATTGCAGTTCCAATTAACGTGATATTTGGTGTTGCTGCAGCTTGGGCTGTTTCTAAATTCCAATTTAGAGGCAAGGCTATTTTAACCACGATTATTGACATGCCTTTTTCGGTTTCACCCGTTATTGCAGGTTTAATGATTGTTCTTATTTTTGGTGCCCAAGGCTGGTTCGGCGGCTGGTTAATGGATCATGACATCAAGATTTTATATGCCGTACCTGCAATTGTTTTAGCAACCATTTTTATTACAGTTCCATTTGTGGCACGTGAGTTAATTCCACTCATGGAAGCTCAGGGAACAGAGGAAGAAGAAGCAGCAATTGTACTCGGTGCATCAGGTTGGCAAACCTTTTGGAAGGTCACACTCCCTAACATTAAATGGGGTCTGATTTACGGCGTGATTTTGTGTAATGCGCGTGCAATGGGTGAGTTTGGCGCAGTATCAGTGGTTTCTGGTCATATCCGTGGTGAAACCAATACCCTGCCACTGCATGTCGAAATTTTATATAACGAGTACACCTTTAGCGCAGCCTTTGCCGTGTCCTCACTGCTTGCCTTCTTAGCTCTTTTAACACTGATTTTAAAAACTTGGTTAGAGCTACATCAAGATAAACCAGAACCACATTCAACTGATTCGTAAGGAATGAAATCATGAGTATTCAAGTTAAAAATATTGAAAAACACTTTGGTGCATTCCATGCGCTTAAAAATATTTCTCTAGATTTTCCGGAAGGCGAACTGGTTGCCCTACTCGGCCCATCTGGTTGCGGTAAAACAACTCTACTTCGAATTATTGCAGGTCTAGAATCAGCCGATGGTGGTCAAGTGCTACTTGAAGGCGAAGATGCGACCAATGTACATGTGCGTGAGCGTCAGGTTGGCTTTGTATTTCAGCACTATGCGTTATTCCGTCACATGACTGTATTTGACAATATTGCCTTTGGTTTACGTGTTCGACCTCGTGCAACCCGTCCTTCGGAAGCTGAAATTAAAAAACGTGTCACTCGTTTACTTGATCTAGTCCAACTGGGCTTTTTAGCAGACCGATACCCTGCTCAGCTTTCAGGCGGACAACGTCAGCGTATTGCTTTAGCACGGGCTTTGGCAGTAGAACCTCGTGTTTTACTACTCGATGAACCATTTGGTGCGCTAGATGCTAAAGTCCGTAAAGAGTTACGCCGCTGGTTACGCAACTTACATGATGAATTGCATATCACTTCAATTTTCGTAACTCACGATCAGGAAGAAGCACTTGAGGTTGCAGACCAGATTATTGTCATGAATAAAGGCGATGTTGAGCAGATCGGTTCACCTCGTGAAGTTTATGAAAAACCTGCAACGCCATTTGTGTTTGATTTCTTGGGTCAGGCAAATCGATTTGAAGGTGAACATACAGAAGGTATCATTCGTATCGGTAATGACCGTATTCAATTACCAACAACCGTTGAAGCGCCTCAAGGAAAAGTAATTGCTTTTGCCCGCCCAGATGAGTTACATATTCACTCGCAACCGCAAGCGAATACCATTGAAGCGACTTTTGTACGTGAAATCTGGATTGCCGGAAAAGTAGTGGCCGAATTACAAGACCGTAATGGACGTTTAATTGAAATTGCTCTGAGCAGTGAATCTGCAAAATTACATGCATTTAAACCTAATCAAACTGTTTGGGTGAGCGCATCTCAATTGCACTTATTTGCAGACCAAGTTGCTTAAGAAATATATTTGGTGAGGAAATATCTTGCGGATCTTTAGACGCTCCTCACCTCTTTTGAGGAAAAGTGTAAATGAACTTTCAACAATTAAGAATTATCCGAGAAACAGTACGCCAAAACTTTAACTTGACGGAAGCATCGGCTGCACTCTACACATCTCAATCAGGTGTAAGTAAGCACATTAAAGATTTAGAAGATGAATTAGGTGTTCAACTTTTCGTTCGTAAAGGTAAACGCCTTTTAGGTTTAACAGAACCAGGCCAGTCACTTCTTAGCATTGTTGAACGCATGTTAGTGGATGCTGAAAATATTAAACGACTTGCCGAAGATTTTAATAAGGTTGACGAAGGAACATTAACGATCGCAACTACGCATACTCAAGCGCGTTATGTATTGCCTCCAATCGTTAATCAATTTAAGAAATTATTCCCAAAAGTACATTTAATTTTACAACAAGCTAGCCCTGTCGAAATTTCAGAAATGCTTTTACAAGGTGAAGCTGATATTGGAATTGCAACCGAGTCTTTAACAACTGAAGAAAATCTGGCTAGTATTCCTTACTACCAATGGCAACACAGTATTATTACTCCGCAAAATCATCCTTTAGTGCAGGCGGACAAGATCACTCTAGAACTTTTAGCTGAATATCCACTCATTACATATCATGGTGGTTTTACAGGTCGATCTAAAATTGATAAAGCGTTTGAAGAAGCTCACCTAGATGCAGATATCGTAATGTCAGCTCTTGATGCCGATGTTATCAAAACCTATGTGGAACTTGGCATGGGTGTCGGGATTGTCAATGACGTGGCTTATGATACAGAACGTGATTATCGTTTAAAGCAAACCAAAACTGATATTTTTGGTGTTAATACCACTTGGATTGCAGTTCGCAAAGGTCATCTATTACGCGGTTATGGTTACGAATTTATTTCTTTATGCTCACCTGATGCCGATATTAAAGCGCTTAAGAAAATTGCTTATCCAGATGAATAAAGATTAAAAATAAATAAAAGCGCTTTTTAGCGCTTTTATTTATTAAGTACAAAAAACGAGCCGTAGCTCGTTTTTTGTTTTGGATCTTACCAATAGAAGTTCACACCAACTTTACCAACTGGTAACCATTTATATTTATCATCATTACGGATTTCATTTTCTTCCTTATCTACCGCATCTTGAGCAGACGTTGGATTGCCATTTACAGGAGCAAGGTTATATTGAGTTAACTGAACTTTTGGATTACCAGTGTAGTAGGCACCTACTTCACCAAATACGCCCCAATTTTTATTAATTTTTGGAGCAAAACCAAAACCTACATAAGGAGCAATATTATTTTCATAATTCATCTTGCCTCTTACGCCACCTTCTTGACCAGCAACTGCTTGTTGATAGTTTTTACCATCAATTGACAATGTCTCACCATTACCAATACGTTTAGCTAAGTCATAATCATTATCTAGATAAGCAGCACCTGCAGCTACATATAAGCCTTGAGCCCATGGATTAGAACTAGCACCCCATGGACGAATTTCAGCATTTAAATAGATATTGTTGTTGTCCATATCTAGGTCATATTTAGTACCATTTACAGATACATCATCTGTCCATGAAATATCGCCACCGTTATAACCCAAAGCTAAACCTACATATGGATTTGCTTGCCATAATAAAGCACCACCGTAACCAGTTGTACCTACCTCAGCACGCACCCCCACAGGAAGTAATTGTTTTTGATCAAATGCGTAGCTGTCATGAACAACGGCTTCATCTGCCATTGCAGCACCAGCAGCAAATAAAGCTGTTGTTGTTACTAAAACACGTAATGCTTTCATAGTTTTCTCCTTAAAAAGGCGCTGTTTTTAATTTATTCATCTTGTGACTGAAATAATAATAAAGACAACTTAGATTCTTTTTTATACAAAAAATGCTAGATTTCTGTTATTTTTTGATACAAATTGAGTTAAATTTTTATTTTCAAATCATTTTTGTGTAAAAAACACTTGATTATCTAATAAGCTTATTTCGATTTATCTCATTTATATCATCAATTAAACGTAACACGTTTTTTGAAAGATTCTTGTCACAAATTAGTGTAAAATCTTTAAAATTTTTTATGGAAGGAAGATCATGTCTCAGCTTTCTACAATCATTGAGCAAGCATTTGAAGACCGCGCAAATTTTACTGCAGCAGATTGTTCAAGCGAAATTCGCCAAGCTGTTGAAGAAGCAATTGCTGGTTTAGATAACGGTACACTTCGAGTTGCTGAAAAAATCAATGGTGAATGGGTTGTTCATCAATGGTTAAAAAAAGCTGTTTTATTATCATTTAAACTTAATGACAATAAACCAATCGAGTCATGTGATCTTCGTTTCTATGACAAAGTTGAAACTAAATTCTCTGGTTGGACTGAAGAGCAATTTAAAGCTGCAGGTGTTCGTGTTGTTCCTCCTGCTGTGGCACGTCGTGGTAGCTTCCAAGCTAAAAACGTGGTGTTAATGCCATCTTATGTCAACATTGGCGCTTATGTAGATGAAGGCACAATGGTTGATACATGGGCAACTGTAGGTTCATGTGCTCAAATCGGTAAAAATGTTCACCTGTCTGGTGGTGTAGGTATTGGTGGTGTTTTAGAACCATTACAAGCTAACCCAACCATTATTGAAGACAACTGCTTTATCGGTGCACGTTCAGAAATCGTTGAAGGCGTAATTGTTGAAGAAGGCTCAGTAATTTCTATGGGCGTTTTCATTGGTCAATCAACTAAAATTTATGACCGTGAAACTGGTGAAATCCATTATGGTCGTGTACCAGCAGGTTCAGTTGTAGTTGCAGGTAGCTTGCCATCTAAATGTGGTACTTACAGCTTATATGCTGCAATTATCGTGAAAAAAGTTGATGCGCAAACACGTTCAAAAACAAGCTTGAACGATTTGTTACGCGCTGACTAATTTGTTATAACTCTCTTGCGGAGCTTTAATCGCTCCTCATCTCTACGATCAAACTGATCGTAGAGATTTTATTTTTTATATAGTGTGGTATTTCTAGAATGGCTTCCTTACGTTCCTCTGCAATTCCTGTCTCAGACCCTGCGTCCGGTTTACGCATTACCGAGATTTTTTACTCGTTGCAGGGTGAAGCAAATGCCTCTGGCCTACCGACTGTATTTATTCGTCTAACAGGCTGTCCATTACGTTGTAGCTATTGCGATACCACCTATTCCTTTGAAGGTGGCGAACGTTTTTCACTTGAACATATCATTGAAACAGCTACACAATTTCAAACACCTTATATTTGTGTGACAGGTGGCGAACCTCTTGCTCAGCCAAACTGTTTGATTTTATTACAACGTTTATGTGAGGCAGGTTTTGAAGTTTCTCTAGAAACCAGTGGCGCTCTTGATGTATCAAGAGTGGATCCCCGTGTTTCAAAAGTCCTCGATTTAAAGACTCCAACTTCTGGTGAAGAACATCGTAATCTCATCAGTAATCTTGACCATTTAACACCACGTGACCAAATCAAATTTGTGATTTGTAATCGTGAAGACTATGAATGGTCAAAGCAACAAGTTGAAAAATATCAACTGCAAACCAAAGTCAGTACCGTTTGGTTCTCCCCTGCCTTTGCGGTTGAAAAAGATGCTGTAGGCCTGCCACGTCTAGCACGTGATCTGGCACAGTGGATACTTGATGATAAATTACCTGTTCGTTTCCAACTTCAGTTACATAAACTGCTTTGGAACGATGAATCAGGTCGTTAATCACTCAATAAAATAAATCATTCCGAATATGGAGAAAAATATGCGCTCTCGTGCCATTGTTTTACTTTCAGGCGGCTTAGACTCAACCACTTGCCTAGCTTGGGCACAAGCGCGCTATGAATGTATTGCTATTAGTTTTATGTATGGCCAACGCTCAACCACTGAACTTGATGCTGCAAAAGCATTAGCTCAGCGTTCAGGTGTTGAACATCGTGTAATTAATATTGATCTAGCAAATTTAGGTGGATCAGCACTTACAGATCACAACATTGCAGTACCAGAACAGTTACAAGAAGGTATTCCTGTAACTTATGTACCAGCGCGTAACACTATTTTCCTCTCATATGCTCTAGCAGCAGCCGAAGTATTCAATGCTGAAGCTATTGTTATTGGTATCAATGCCGTTGATTATTCAGGATATCCTGATTGTCGCCCTGAATTTATTGATGCTTTTGCGAATATGGCCCGTTTAGCAACTAAAGCTGGCGTAGAAGGAAAACCACTTAAGTTTGAAACACCCCTGTTACATTTATCCAAAGCGAATATCATACGTTTAGGGATTGAACATGGCGTAGACTATAGTCAAACGGTATCTTGCTACCAAGCAGATGCTCAAGGACGTGCGTGTGGTAAATGTGACAGTTGCCGTTTGCGTAAAGAAGGCTTTATCGATGCTGGTGTTACTGATCCAACACGCTATATACCGTAATAAGTAGGTAAAATTTATGAAGTTGTTAAAATCAAATCTTATTCTTTCATCTTTATTCTCAGCAGCTGCACTTATGGCTGGTTCAGCTCAAGCTGCTGAAAATCCAGTTCAAGCGGCATATAAAAGTACTAACGTTAAAGGTGCATTAGTTAACGTTTGTAAAGAACAAACTGCTAAAGGCGGCAAGTTAAGTTCATCTGAAGTTAGCAAATTCTGTAGCTGCCAAGTTGAAGCACAAGGTAAAGTAACTGAAGCACAAAAATGGGAAATCCAAAGCGCAATCAATGCGAAGAAAAGCCCAAGTTCTCTAGGATTTGTACAACAACAAAACCGTGATCTTAAAGCATGTTTTGGTCCTCAGTTAACAACTAAGCTTGAAAAGTTAACTGAAGATGCAATGAAGGCAGCTCAACAACAAGCTCCTAAAAAATAAGATTTTAATGTTCCAAATTAAGCCTGCATTTATGCAGGCTTTTTTATAGTTCTGTTAAAGAGCTTGAGAAACGTGATATTGATCCATGTGGTGAGGGCGGTGAATTTCATACGACCATGATTGATGGGCCAATTTTTAACAAAGCAATCCCTGTAAGAAAACTCAATATTGTTTATCATGAGGAATACGCTTTTTTACCACTTGAATTAGATCATATTTAACTTTTATTTAAAGGATAAGAAATGTCTGAGAATATTCAACTCCCAAATCAGGTGTTCCCTACTACACACGGCGAAGTGAACTTGGCCGAAGTCGAAAATGAATGGTTAATCATTTACTTCTATCCTAAAGACTCAACACCAGGCTGTACAACACAAGCAGTTGGTTTTTCTTGTTTGAAAGATCAATTTGAAGCTTTAGGTGCCCGTATTTTCGGTATTTCACGTGACTCGGTAAAAGCCCATCAAAATTTTACAGAGAAGCAAGCACTTACTATTGATCTGATCAGTGATAAAGAAGAAACTCTTTGTCATCACTTTGATGTGATTAAAGAAAAGAATATGTATGGTAAAAAAGTCATGGGTATTGAACGTTCTACTTTTATTTTCCATAACAAAACTTTAGTTAAAAGCTATCGCAAAGTTAAAGCAGCTGGGCACGCAGAGCAAGTTCTAGAAGACTTAAAAGCACTACAAACAGCTTAATAAACTTAAAAACAAAAAGCGGGCATAATGCTCGTTTTTTGTATATGAACAAATTACTTACTACTTTACTTTGGCGTATGATAAACATATTAGAATAATTCACGCTAAGGTATTTACATGAGTCTGCTCAAAGTTTGTAATTTACTGTCTAGTGGTCTTGTTATTTCTGCATGCTCCGTTAGTTCATCCAGTATGCCGCCCTCACTTACATCATCTACACCACAAGTTGAAACTCCATCTATAAGAATAAGTTGCCAAGATTTACAAAACCCCGCCTATCAACAAACTGTACTTAAAATAATTAATCAGATTCGCCAGCAATCACGCCAATGTGGACAACAACATTTCTCTGCAACCAGACCACTGAGTTGGAGTAATAGTTTATATAAAGGTGCACTTTCTCATAGTGAAGATATGGCGACACACAATTTTCTCGGACATGTTGGCTCCACGGGGCTAGATTTAAAATCACGTTTAAAAATTTATAATACACTCGGTAAAGCCAACGGTGAAAATGTCGCGAGTGGACAAAAAACTTTAGATGAAGTGATGTCTAGATGGCTATCGAGTCCCTTACATTGTAGTAACCTAATGAACCCTAAATTTACAACTTACGCAATTGCTTGTGCTTCCAATCAATCTGTAAAACAAAAGAGCTATTGGACTCAACAATTTGGTACACGTTAAAAGGAAAAAAGATGCAATCAGGTTCGATCACCCCTATTTTAAGAATTTTTGATGGTGGGTTAGCTCAATCATTTTATCTTAAGTTTTTAGGTTTTCAGCTTGATTGGCAACACCAATTTGAAGACAACTTTCCGTTATATTTACAAATTTCTAAAGATGATTGTGTTATTCATTTATCCGAGCATTTTGGAGATGCGAGTCCTCATAGCGCGATCCGCATCTATTGGGAACATATTTATGAGTTGCATAGTGAACTAAGCAAAAAAGATTATAAATTTTCTAAGCCTCAAGTTGAAAAAACAGATTGGGAGACACTTGAACTCAGCATCACCGATCCTTTTTCAAACCGAATCATCTTTTGGGCAGATGCTTAATTTATATGCACTTACTCAAAATCATCTAAATTAGAGCGATCATCTTCTTCAAAGCGTTGTTGCAACTGTTGATAAGTGCGTGTTTTTTTAAATTCATCCAAAAATTGAATAGTTCCTACAGGGAAAAACTCTGTTTGGATTTCACCACGATAATAAGCTTCACGCATTGGCGTTGCCGAAATAGAGTCCTTTAAACTATCAAGTTCAACCATAATCCACTCAGGAAATAGTCGTAAATAATAGGAAGACTCATCCTTAAAGTGTCCAATCAAACCAACTTTTGAGTTCGGTTCAATTACGCCATTTACTAAAGATTTGACTTGTTTTACCCATTTTTCGTCATTATAAACATCTACTACATGTACAAAACGAATGCGTTTTTGTTCTTCTAATGAGAAATTTGACAAGATCATTTGCTCACGCTCTACTGCTAAGAACGGATTTTTAATATTACGTTCCATTTGAGCAGAGCCTAATGCCAAAACGACATAGTGGCTTTGTTGTAAGGCAATTTCAATTGTCTGCATATGAGCCAAATGAAATGGTTGAAAACGCCCTATAAAAACGAGATAGTCAAATTTATACATAATTAGATTTTCACTTTTTATGAACTCACCAGTTACTCGCATTAGAAAGAATATGCGCCATAATGAGAACCTAAAAATTAACAACGTGGTTTAAAGCAAGGATAGTACGATGACACTTAGCTGTATTCAACAACCTCATCAACATTTACACGCAAATTTAGAAGGTGGCGTACTCACCTTAGCCATAAATCGTCCAGAAGCAAAAAATGCGCTGTATGGCGAACTTTATTTATGGATTGCTAAAGCACTTGATGAAGCTAACCAAGACAAAGATGTACGAGTAGTCGTTCTCCGTGGCATAGAGCAAGATTTTACCGCTGGGAATGACATGAAAGATTTTATGGGTTTTGTACAAAATCCTAATGCTGGTCCGGCAGGTCAAGTTCCTCCATTTGTACTCCTTAAATCTGCTGCTAGATTATCGAAGCCGCTTATTATTGCAGTAAAAGGTGTGGCAATTGGTATTGGTGTTACGATTTTATTACACGCAGATTTAGTTTTTGCTGACAACACTGCTCTTTTCCAAATTCCATTTGTTAGTCTTGGTCTTTCACCAGAAGGTGGTGCAAGCCAACTATTGATTAAACAAGCGGGTTATCACAAAGCAGCTGAACTTCTATTTACAGCGAAAAAATTTAATGCAGAAACCGCCGTCCAAGCAGGTTTAGTGAATGAAGTCGTTGAAGATTCTTATGCATCAGCTCAGGCAACTGCTCAACATTTAGCAGCTTTACCACTTGCATCCTTAAAACAAACAAAAGCATTGATGAAACATGATTTAGATCAAATTATTGAATGTATTGATCATGAAGCTGAAATCTTTATGCAACGCGTCCAATCTCCAGAAATGCTAGAAGCTGTACAAGCATTTATGCAAAAACGTAAACCAGATTTCTCACAGTTTAATTAAAATCAATTTCTATGATTTGAATAAACTCAAAGGCAGGCTCTTCATAAGGATGGCTTGCCTTTAATGCTTTCGCTACGGTCTTGGCATTTTCTTCAATTACAATTGTTTCTACACGCCATTCTTCAACTTGTTCGAGTTCACCCAGCTCTCCGATATAAGGATCTGCACCTTTGACTGGTTTAAATTGTCCTGTTCCTTTCACCTGCCATGCACAGTGCTCATAATTACCGATACCACCCGCACCAGCAGAAAAAATAGCTTGTTTTGTCGACTCAAGATGTGACTCAGGTACGTAATAAATCAGCTTTAACATAAGTAGAATGGCTCGAAACTAGTGAACTAGCTTTAAATCATACCTTTAAAAAAGCTTCTAAATCAAAGTCAGCTCATCATTACCAAATAATTTGCTCCAATAAAGAGGATTTGAATGGCAAGCGCCAAGCCAAACAAGCGCCAGCCCTTATCTTTGGTATACATTGTTCTTATGTGATACTTATTTTTCATCATTTTGATCTCCGATTTTTATCGTTGTTACAGAGAAAGCAAAAATTGATCCAACCTTGAACAAAGCATAAGGTGTTAAATAGGCGCATGTCTATAGGCTTATAATTTTCATAAAATACTTAGTAGAGCTACACTCATTTATATGTAACTCTTACTCTGAACAAAGTTTTAAATTTCAGTGTGCTAGCTGCATCTTTATAATTTTAAGTATTCGATTTCTTTAAATATCTGTTCTCATATATTGTCATCATGAATGCTAAACCACATAAAATGACGAAACCGCCAGTCATTGGTATTAATGTACCGTTATATAGCTGCCCAATAATGGAAGCGAGAATAAGTGACAAAACAGAGGATGCTGCACCAATAATGGCCGAAGCGATACCAGCAACATGCCCCATTGGTTCCATTGCAATGGCGTTTAAATTACCAAATAAAGTTCCAAATAATAAAAATAAAATGCAGGCATAAAGCATAAACATCCAGAATGAAACAGCCACACCTAAAAGTTGAATTCCTAAGAAAACTAAAGAAATTAAGCACAAACCTAGAAAGCCGTAAATACAGATTGGACGCATACCAAACTTCATGACAATTTTAGAATTTGTAAATGAAGCGACGCCCATCACACCTGCAAGCACAGCAAAATAAGCACTAAACTCTTGCCCTGTTTTACCAAACTGCTGCATAAAAATTTGCTGAGAAGTACCTAAGTAACCAATGAATCCACCAAAGCAAAAACCTGCACATAGCAAATAGCTCATGGTGGTTTTGTTACCCACTACTTCTTTAAAACCTTCCTGAAATGCCTGTAAGCGCATAGGTAAACGATTTTCGGGAAGTAACGTCTCTTCCAAACGTAAAGCGACCCATGCCCCGACAACTGTGGCATAGACCATATATAAAACAAAGATCTCACGCCAACCAAAGAAATGGATAATGAGCTGTCCCAAACTTGGTGCAATTGCTGGGGCAACCATAAACACCATCATAATTAAAGACATGATGCGGGCCATTTGAGCTCCGCTGTATTTATCTCTAACAATTGAAATAGAAGCCACGTAAGGACCTGATACTCCAACCCCCTGAATGAAACGTCCAACTAGAAACCATTCAAAACTTTGTGTGGTAAAGCACAACAAACTTCCCAAAAAGTAAATAAGAATTCCTGTGAATAAAATGCGTTTACGGCCAATCGCATCGGATAGAGGGCCTGCAATGAGTTGCCCAATTGTCATACCAGAGAAGATACCAATAATGACCCACTGTGTCTGATTATTATTTTTTAAGTCAAAAACTCGTCCGATTTCGCCCAAAGCAGGTAAGACTGCATCTATCGAAAAAGAAACAATAGACATGAGCAATGCCATCAGCAATGCGAACTCGCGGAAATGGATTTTTGATTTCATTTTTCTTCTCTACTATTTATTAATATCGTACTACATACAAATAAGCCACCTTACGGTGGCTTATTTCAATTTTTATATTAACCAATAAACTTACGTGCGTTACGGAACATACGTAACCATGCACCATCTTCAGTCCACTCTTCTGGACTCCAAGAGTGTTGAATTGCACGGAATGTACGCTCTGGGTGCGGCATCATGATCGTTGCACGACCATCTTTAGATGTTACACCAGTAATCGCTTCCGGCGAACCATTCGGGTTCAATGGGTAATGTTGAGTCGGATTACCATGGCTATCAACATAACGCAATGCAACTTGGTTAGCTGCATTTAAGCTTGCAATATCAGCTTCACTTGCAACTGCACGACCCTCACCATGTGCCACAGCAATCGGTAAAATCGAACCTTCCATACCATCAAGTAATACAGAAACTGATTTTTCAACACGAACATTTACGCTACGAGCTTCAAAAACTTCTGACATATTGCGGTGGAAGCGTGGCCAGTGTTCAGCACCTGGAATAAGCGGCGCCAATTGTGACAACATTTGGCAACCATTACAGATACCTAAGCTGAACGTACCTTCACGGTGGAAGAATTGCTCAAACTGATCACGCAATTTCGCATTGAATAAAACTGATTTTGCCCAGCCACCGCCAGCACCCATTACGTCACCGTAAGAGAAACCACCACAAGTCACCAAGCCTTCAAAATCACTTAAGCTAACGCGACCAGCAAGTAAATCGCTCATGTGCACGTCAACAGTATTGAAACCAACCTTATCAAAGGCTGCCGCCATCTCAATATGACCATTTACACCTTGCTCACGCAAGATCGCCATATTAGGACGACGTGTGTTAATGAACGGTGCTTCAATAGGTTCATTCAAGTCAAATGTTGGTTTAGCAATTAAGCCTTGATGTGATTTATCTGCAATTAAAGCAAATTCTTGGTCAGCAGTTTCTACGTTATCACGTAAACGTTGGATCTGATGAGATACTTCAGACCAAGCTTGCTGTAACTCTGCGCGCTCTAAAGTCAAACCATTTACAGATAATTGATCTGTGTTGTTTACACGACCAACTACAGCAATTGCATCTTTTAAGCTAGAAGCAGCAACTTCTGCTTGTAAAGCTTCCCAATCAGCTGCTTTGATTTGAACAACTGCACCAATTTCTTCAGCAAACAAACTTGCTGGAGTTTGGTCTTCTAATGCAACACCTAAACGTGCAGCAAACATCATTTCAGCAACAGTTGCGAGTAAACCACCGTCACCAATGTCATGGTAAGCTTGAATCAAGCCACGGTTATTCCAGTCTTGGATTAAAGCAAAGAACGCTTTGAAATCATCAAAACTATCAACATCTGGAGTGATTGAACCAATTGCTTTATATACTTGAGCAAGAATCGAACCACCTAAACGGAACTGGCCTTTAGATAAATCAATACGTACAAGTACTGAATCTTCTAAATTCTTAAGTTCAGGTGTTAAAGTTTTACGAACATCTGTTACTGGAGCAAATGCAGTAATTACCCCTGTCATTGGAGATGTCACAGCTTTATCTTCGCCGTTGTCGTTCCAAGTGGTACGCATTGAAAGCGAGTCTTTACCTACAGGAATCGCAATTCCTAAAGCAGGACACATTTCCATACCAATCGCTTTCACACCTTCAAACAACGCCTGGTCTTCACCTTTTTGACCAGCAGCAGCCATCCAGTTTGCAGAAAGTTTGATATCACTAATTTGTTCAATATTTGCACATGCAATATTAGTAATTGCTTCAGCAACTGCCAAACGAGCAGACGCTGCTGGATTTAACAATGCAGCTGGTGGACGTTCACCCATCGCCATTGCTTCACCAGTGAAGCCTTGTAAGCTTGTCGTCGTTACTGCTGCATCTGCAACAGGAATCTGCCAACGACCAACCATTTGATCACGCGCAACCATACCTGTAATTGAGCGGTCACCAATGGTGATCAAGAATGATTTAGAAGCAACTGTAGGATTTTTCAATACACGGAAAATCGCATCTTTCAAATCAACTTTTGAAGCGTCAAAATCGTTACCTTTACGCTCAATTGTTTCATAAGAACGTTGCATGCGCGGTGTACCACCAAGCATTACTTGCATTGGGATATCAACTGCATTGTTCTGGAACAATGGATCTTCAACAGTTAAATGACGAGCTTCAGTTGCTTCACCTAACACAGCAAATGGACAACGTTCACGAGCACAGATTGATTCGAACTGTTCTAAAGACTCTGGGCGAATTGCAAGAACATAACGCTCTTGAGCTTCATTTGACCAGATTTCCATTGGGCTCATGCCCGGCTCTAATGAAGGAATTTTACGAAGGTTAAGAACTGCACCTAACTCATGATCATTCACAAGTTCAGGCATAGCATTTGATAGACCACCCGCACCAACGTCATGTACAGAAACGATTGGGTTGAAGTCTTCTAAGCGCCAGCAAGTATCAATTACTTCTTGACAACGGCGTTCCATTTCTGGGTTTTCACGTTGTACAGATGCGAAATCAAGGCTTTCACCCATTGTACCGCTATCTACAGAAGATGCTGCACCACCACCAAGACCGATTAACATTGCAGGGCCACCCAATACAATGAGCAAGTCACCAGGTTGAATCGCATCTTTTTCTACATGGTCAGGACGAATGTTACCGTAACCACCAGCAATCATGATTGGCTTATGGAAGCCCTTCACTTCACCATTTACATTTTGTTCGAAAGTACGGAAATAACCATTTAATGCAGGACGACCGAATTCGTTGTTAAATGCCGCACCACCTAATGGACCTTCAATCATGATTTGTAATGGCGATGCCATACGTGAAGGTTTACCGTAGTTTTCTTCCCAAGGTTGTTCAAAACCAGGAATATTTAAGTTAGAAACTGTAAAGCCTGTTAAACCAGCTTTTGGTTTACCACCACGACCAGTTGCACCTTCATCACGGATTTCACCGCCTGAACCAGTTGCAGCACCAGCAAATGGAGAAATTGCTGTTGGGTGATTATGAGTTTCAACCTTCATTAAAATATGAGCTGCTTGGCTCTTATATTTATAAACAAAGTGACCATTTTCATCCGCTTTTGGATAAAAACGCATCGTGTCATAACCAACAATTACAGAAGCGTTATCTTTATATGCCGATAAAACGTCAGTTGGTGATTCTTTATAAGTGTTTTTAATCATTTGGAACAATGATAATGGTTGTTTTTCACCATCAATTGTCCACTCAGAACCAAAGATTTTATGACGACAGTGTTCAGAGTTCGCCTGCGCAAACATCATTAACTCGATGTCATTTGGATTACGACCAAGCTTACCGAATGCTTCTGTTAAATAATCAATTTCTTGTTCAGATAACGCAAAACCGAACTCATTGTTCGCTTTAACCAAAGCTTCTTTGCCTTGACCCAAGATATCAATTGAATTTAATGGTTTTGGAGCAGTTTCTGAAAATAATGCTTTTGCATCTTCAATTTGAGCAAAAACTGTTTCTGTCATACGATCATGAAGTACTTGTTTAACTTCATTAGTAATTTCAGTAACACCTTTTAACGTGAATAAAAGACCACGTTCTAGACGGTGTACTGGTGTATTACAGTTTTTAAAAATATCAGTTGCTTTAGAAGACCAAGGTGAAATAGTACCCACACGTGGTGTAACTAAAATCTGAATCTCATCACTTGCAGATTGACGAAGTTCAAAAGACTCACCGTCATTTAATAATTGCAAAGCAGATTGATGTTGCTGCTCGTTGAGCGCTTGATCAAACAAATAGACCCATTGGCTGTCAAAAGATTGAACAGAACTAATTGACGATAAACGTGTTAATAGTTGAGCTTTCTTAAAAGAAGAATGTGCTGCTGCACCGGCCACGATAAACATGTTGATTTTGGCTCCACGGGCAGGTCTTGTGAACCTTACCGCAATGTGACTTTAGAGAGAGCGCATATTCTACTGCTTCTTGGTAAAATCAGCTAGATGTAGAATCAGTATTCTGTAACCTAATTCTGCAAGAAGTGATTTGTTTTTTGTTCAAAATCATTTTTTTAGTCATTCTTGCTAAAAATAAATTGTTGCATGTTTATTCAATAACATAATAAAACCCGAACTAAGACAAACTATGTCGCACCAAGCTAGTGCTTTTAAGTTTTTTTTGGCATGATCAGGTTTTATAGTTTTGAATAATGATAAATGGAACAAATGCGTTGGTTAGAGCTGCTTTCCGCAGTTCGTTTAGGTAGCAAAAAAAGTAGTACAGAACTGGCTCGTAGCCCATTCCATAAAGATTATGACCGCATTATATTTTCTCAAAGTTTTCGTCAGTTAAACCGTAAGACGCAAGTTCACCCTCTAGCACAACATGATGGTATTCACACTCGCTTAACTCACTCCCTTGAAGTTTCCTGCATTGGCCGCTCAATGGGTATGCTTGCCGCAGAAAAAATTAAAAACGAATTACCCGTCTGGATTTCTCCTGCCGATGTTGGGGCAATTATTCAGGCAGCTTGTCTGGCCCACGATATTGGTAATCCCCCTTTCGGGCATGCGGGTGAATATGCAATTCGCGAATGGTTCGATGATGCCTCACATGATGATTTTTTGAAAAAACTCAGTCCTGAAGAAGAAGCTGACGTTCGTCAGTTTGAAGGTAATGCTCAAGGATTACGTCTATTAAGTCGCATTGACTATCATCCAAATGATGGCGGTATGCGCTTAACTTATGCAACTTTAGGTGCTTATCTAAAATATCCATGGCTTTCAAAAACAATTGCTTCGCAGGGTGACCGCCCTTCCCATCAAAGAGCAAAGTTTGGTTGTTATCAGTCTGAAAAAGAAATTTTAAAACAGATTGCGGAACAGCTCGGGCTGATTCAACTCGGGGAATATCATTATTGTCGTCATCCACTCACCTACCTGCTAGAAGCTGCTGATGACATTTGCTATGCATTAATTGATTTAGAAGATGGCATTGTCTTGAATATGCTGAGTTACCAAGAAGTTGAACCAATATTCCTAAATCTTATTGCCGACTATGGTCAACCTGAAGAGTTGTCTCATCCAAATAGTACATGGCAACAAAAGATCTCAGCATTACGTGGTCGAGTCATGAAACGTCTTGTTGATGAGGTCACTACAGCTTTTGCCAAAAATCACTATGAAATCATTACAGGTCAGCTTAAGGGCAATCTTTTGCAATATTGTTCGCCAGATATTGCAATTGGTATCGAAACTGCCAAGAATCTGGCACGTGATAAAATTTTTGAGCACCCACAAAAGTCTGGTTTAGAAATTATTGCGCATCAAAGTTTGCAAACGATTTTGGATGCATTTGTTCCACTTACAACACCACATAAATCTTTAAGCTTTAAAGAACAACGTTTAATGTCTATCCTTAATCTATATGGTGCTAGCTTTAGCAATAATCACTACAGCAATATCATGCAAGTCCTCGATATTATTAGTAAGTTCTCAGATCATCAGGCTTATAGCTTGGCGCAAGAGTTGCAAGGTAATAAAATTGGCTTGTTTTAAGCTGGCTTGATATAGAAAGAAATAAAACCAGTGTCGTTTTCAATTCATTTTAGAACGACCAGATTTACAGTTATGAATAAGTGAAATTACGCTATGATCGGATGTTTAATTGGCGAAGTGTTTGCCTTAGAAGCCCCTACTGTCTTACTGAATGTAAATGGTGTGGGCTATGAAATTGATACGCCACTTTCAACATTTTGCCAATTACAAAAGGGCCAGAAAGTTACATTATGGACGCACTTGGTTGTCCGTGAAGATGCACAGCAGCTCTACGGTTTTAGCGATGCTCAAGAAAAAACAATTTTCCGTACCTTATTAAAAGTAAACGGTGTCGGTCCAAAAATGGCATTGGGTATTTTATCGACGCTAAGTGTTGATTTATTGGTTCACACCATTGAACATGATGATATTAATACGCTGGTCAAAGTCCCGGGTGTTGGCAAAAAAACAGCTGAACGTTTAATGATCGAACTCCGTGATCGCTTCAAAACATTGGCTCAAGGCACGTCAACTACGGCGACCATGCCTCAAATTCAATTTGCTGCAAACTCTCCTGTTGCAGAAGCAGAAGCTGCTTTGCAATCTTTAGGTTATAAGCCACTTGAAGCACAAAAAGCTGTTGCTGCGGTTAAAGCCGATTACACAGAATCAGCCGATATTATTCGTGCTGCTCTTAAATCCATGATGAAGTAAAACACTTATGCAAGACCGTCTAATCAGTGGAACAGAAAAACCAGAGGATCATTTTGATCGGGCTATTCGACCAACTTCTCTTGCCGATTATATTGGACAACCAGTCGTACGCGAGCAAATGGAAATTTTCATTGGCGCTGCTCGTGGCCGTGGCGAAGCACTCGACCATACGCTAATTTTTGGTCCGCCGGGTTTAGGTAAAACCACACTTGCTAATATTATTGCCCGAGAAATGGGTGGTAACCTCAAATCTACTTCAGGGCCGGTATTAGAACGTGCGGGTGATTTAGCAGCAATGCTAACTAACCTTGAAGAAGGCGATGTTTTGTTTATTGATGAGATTCATCGTCTTTCTCCAGTGATTGAAGAAATTCTCTATCCAGCAATGGAAGATTACCAATTAGATATCATGATTGGTGAAGGCCCTGCTGCTCGTTCAATTAAACTCGATTTACCCCCTTTTACACTTGTTGCTGCGACCACTCGTGCAGGCTTACTGACCTCACCACTACGTGACCGCTTCGGTATTGTGCAACGTCTTGAGTTTTACTCTGTAGAAGACTTGACTCATATTGTGTCGCGCTCTGCAAACTTAATGGATGTACCCATTACAGTTGAAGGCGCAGAAGAAGTAGCACGCCGATCACGCGGAACACCTCGTATCGCTAACCGTTTATTACGACGTGTTCGTGACTATGCACAAGTGAAAGGCACAGGCGAAGTGACCCATGAAATGGCGCAGCGTGCGCTTGATATGCTTAATGTTGATAAAGCTGGCTTAGATACCCTAGACCGACGTTATTTGAGCATGCTACTCGAGCGTTTTGATGGCGGTCCTGCTGGAGTTGAAGCGCTTGCAGCAGCGATGGCTGAAGACAGCGGTACGCTTGAAGATGTGATTGAACCTTATTTAATTCAACAAGGTTATGTCATGCGTACCGCACGAGGTCGGATTGCAACCAACCAATCTTATTTACAGTTTGGAATGACACCACCTGAGCCTAAAAACTAATCAAAGGAAGAGAATTTTCTCTTCCTTTTTTAATTTAATCTCTCTATCCAATGAAATAATAATTGACTTATCAATAAATTAGACACTCCATACCTTTTAAGTCTATTTTTATACCTTATTGATTTTTTAATATTTTTAAAAACTGCATTATAAGAAATGTAGATATCAAATCTTATGAACAATAATATTTTTAGGATAAGGACATGTACAAAAAAGCCGCTTTAATTTTTCCACTTGCTCTAATGAGTCAGCTGAGCCTAGCAGATTGGGTAAAAGATGCTGCACAACAAAATGAAAATCAGGTGATTCAATTAAGACAACATATTCACGAGCATCCTGAACTCGGCAACATGGAATTTAAAACATCAGCACTGGTTCAAAAAGAATTGAAGTCTTATGGCATTCAAGTCAAAACAGGTTATGCAAAAACAGGGGTTATTGGCATTTTAAAAGGTAATAAACCTGGCCCTATTATCGCGCTTAGAGCAGATATGGATGCGCTACCTATGGAAGAAAAAAGCGGAGTTCCCTTTTCTAGTAAACAAAAAGCAATTTATCAAGGTAAAGAAACTTATGTGATGCATGCCTGTGGACATGATGCACACACAGCAATGCTATTAGGTGCAGCAAAAATTCTAGCTGCGAATAAAGATAAAATATCGGGTACTGTTGTCTTTGTTTTTCAACCCGCTGAAGAAGGTGGAGCAGATATAGACAACTTTAAGCAGGGTGATCAAATCGGCTCAAGAAAAATGATCACAGACGGTGCATTTAAAGATTATAAACCCGAAGCTATTTTTGGAATACATGTCATATCTGGTATGCAAAGTGGGCACCTTTATTATAAAGATGGTGCCATTTTAAATAGCGCAGATCACTTGCGTATTCAGGTTAACGGTAAGCAGGTTCACGGCTCGACCCCATGGTTAGGCAGAGATCCAATTTATGCATCTGCACAAATGATTAATAATTTACAGAGTCTTATTAGCCGAAGAATCGACCTCACCCAAGGCATGGGCGTAGTCACTATCGGTAATATTCAAGGTGGTACGGCAGGAAATGTAATTCCGGAACAAGTCAATATGATCGGAACCATTCGCTCTAACAACGAACAGATACGGGCAAATATCTTAAAAAGTTTACCCACCATGATAGAGCATAACGCTCAAGCCAACGACATGACTGCCAAAGTTGAAATTGCTCCTTATGCTCCAGTAACCATGAACGACAAGGCGCTTACCCAATTGATTCAACCTACATTAGCCGAAGTTGTTGGCGATTCAAAACTTCATGTTCTAGATCATAATGCAAGCGCAAGTGAAGATTTTGCCTATTATGGTAGGTTAATGCCCTCATTTTTTGTTTTTTTGGGCGCAACTCCAGAAAATCAGGACTTAACTCAGGCTGCACCAAATCATAGTCCTTATTTTATTGTAGATAACAAGGCCTTAAAAACAGGGACCGAGCTACATGTAAGATTCGTATTAAATTATCCGAATATATCAAAACAAGTTCAAACCGCATGGAAGCCCTCTTAACTTAAAAAGCTTGCTAGCCATAAGATGTAGCGTTTTTAGTTTAGAAATACAGCAACCGCAATTGAAAGGTTGTGCCATAGGACTTAGTATGCAATCTGCTAAACTGCCCCGTATTTAAAAGCAGATGTATGGCTTTTGAGTAGAGCTAATGTTTTATTCAAAGCCATATTTTAAATATAAAGCTCTATAGTGAACTAAAACGGAATACTCTCATGGCGAATCATTTTGAATTCAACATTCGTGTTTATATTGAAGATACGGACGCAGGTGGTATTGTTTACCATGCCAACCATATTCGCTATATGGAACGTACCCGTACCGAATGGCTCCGTGCTGCTGGCGTTGACCATTACTGGCACCAAAAAGACTACAACTTTGTCGTATATAAAATTGACGTAAAATATATGCGTCCTATTTTAATGGATGATTTAATTACTGTTACAGCACGTGTAGTTTCATGTAAAGCTGCGTCATTTGTGTTGCAACAAAATATTTATCGTGGTGAAATCTTGCTTGCTTCTGGTGAGGTTGAGTTGGCATGTTTAAGCAAAGACTTAATGCCTCGTCGTCTTCCAGAAGAAATACGTGATCTTATTCGTAAAGAATTGGAACAAGACTAAAAAAACAACCGGCATATGTAACCTATGGCAACAAACATTGAATCAACCCTGCATATTTCTGACCTTATTTTACAAGCAAGTCCAGTCGTTCAGTTGGTCATGCTAATTTTATTGTTAGCATCGATCTTTAGTTGGTATTTGATTGCCAAGTTACATATGAGTTATAAAAAAGCACATCAAGACGATGAACATTTCCAAAAAATGTTCTGGTCTGGTGCTGAACTCAATACGCTTTACAACAATGCTCAACTCAACTCAAAGCGTTCAGGGCTTGAAGATATTTTTTATCAAGGGTTGAGCGAGTTTTTTAAACTCAAAAAACGTCAAGCTCCTGTCTCTCAAACAATTGAAGGCACGGAGCGTATTTTACGCGTAGGTTTGAGCCGTGATCAAAGCCATTTAGAATATGGTTTAGGAACTTTAGCAAGTATTGGTTCTGTGGCCCCATACATCGGTTTATTCGGTACTGTTTGGGGGATTATGAATGCCTTTATCGGTTTAGCTGCGGTTGATCAAGTAACTCTGGCAACTGTTGCACCGGGTATTGCCGAAGCACTTATTGCAACTGCAATTGGTTTGTTTGCCGCAATTCCTGCTGTATTGGCTTTTAACCACTTCACTGCTAAAAGTGAAAGTGTTTATTCTGATCGCGCTTTATTTGCTGAAGAGATGATTGCTTTATTGCAACGTCAATCTGTGGGTTCATCACAGGAAGATGCATAATGGCAATTCAGCGTTCAGGGCGCTTTGAGCGCATAAAAAAACCATTAAAAAGTGATATGAACGTCGTACCTTATATTGACGTTATGCTCGTACTTTTGGTTATTTTTATGGTAACTGCTCCTATGATTACCAGTGGTATCAAGGTTGATTTACCTCAAGCAAATAACCATCCTATCGAATCAAAAGATATGCCAGCCATGGTAACAATTGGCAAAGATGGCAATATTTATCTTCAGTATGAAGATTACAAAGATAATGAACCATTATCTCGTGAAAAACTCGAAGCAGTTTTAAGCGATGCTCAAAAACAAGCTGAACAAGAAAACAAACAACTCACAGTTTTAGTCAATGGTGATAAGTCTCGTCCTTATGGTGAAATCGTATCATTAATGGCAAGTTTACAAGAAGCAGGCTTAACTCAAGTTGGCCTTCTGACAGAGCCTTTAAAATAAGCTATGAACAAAAATCAAAAGCCGCACTTTAAACAAAATGCGATTGCATTGAGCTTTACACTCGGAGTTCATGCAATTGCCATTGTTGGCTTGCTTTTTTTAGGCTTGAGTAAACCACCTGAACAGCCAAAAAAGCTAACGACTATTTTAGTTAAGCCAGAAGATTTACCTCCTCCTTTAGCCAAAGAAATTGAACAAGAGACTACAGCTACAAATGAAGCAAAAGAGGTATTAGCCCCTATTGTGGATGAAACGCTACCTCAAAATCTTCCAGTTGCACCTCCTCCTCCAACAGCTCAACAACTTGCTGCTCAAAAGCAAAAGGCCGAACAAGCCCAGCAAGTCAAGTTAGCTGAGCAAAAGCGTAAAGCTGAAGAAGCTGCGAAAGCGAAACAAGCAGCAGAGCAGCAACGCATAGAGGAAACTCAAAAGCAGCAGGCTGAAGCCAAACGCCAAGCTGAGGCGAAAGCAAAATCAGAAGCCGAACAAAAACGTAAGGCTGAACAAAGTGCAAAAGCTGCTGAAGATGCTAAACGTAAAGCTGAGGCTGATGCAAAATTAAAACGTGAAGCTCAAAAGGCTGAAAACGCTAAACTTCAAGCACAACAAGAAGCTAAGCGAAAAGCCGAAGCTGATGCTAAAGCTAAGCAACAAAAAGCTGCTGACGAGGCTAAACGCAAAGCTGAAGCCGATGCTAAAGCCAAGCAACAAAAAGCTAATGATGATGCTAAACGCAAAGCTGAAGCCGATGCTAAAGCCAAACAGCAAAAAGCCAATGACGAGGCTAAACGTAAAGCTGAGGCCGATGCTAAAGCTAAGCAACAAAAAGCTGAAGATGCTAAACGTAAAGCTGATGCCGATGCTAAAGCTAAGCAACAAAAAGCTGACGAGGCTAAACGCAAAGCTGAAGCCGATGCTAAAGCTAAGCAACAAAAAGCTGCTGACGAGGCTAAACGCAAAGCTGAAGCAGATGCTAAGGCCAAGCAGCAAAAAGCTGCTGATGATGCTAAACGTAAAGCTGAAGCGGAGGCTGAAGCAAAAGCTGCATCTGCTCAAAAAGCACAAGAAGAGGCAGCTCAGAAGAAAGCTGAAGCTAAAAAGGTTGCTTCTTCAGCTAGACGCGATTTTGAGCAAAAAATTCGACGCTCTTGGGATGTCCCAACTGGCAGTAGTGGTAAAACAGTTGGTGTTCGTTTTACCCTCTCCGATTCGGGAAGTGTTAATTCTATTGTAATCACGCGTTCAAGTGGTGATGATGCCTTAGACGCAAGTATTAAAGCTGCAATTCAAGCCGCAGCGCCCTATCCTATGCCATCAGATCCAGATGCAAGACGTGAAGCAAGAAGTGTTAGCTCTACATTTAGAGCGCAATAATTTTGAAAGAGTTACATGCTTTAAATAGTTTAAGGCATGTAACTATGCTACAAAATCAACAGTCACAAAAATACCTGCTATGACTTTAAACTTATGAATACGAGCCGCAAACACCTGCTATCTTTAGCACTGATCACTGCCTTAAGCCCTATTGCTTCTAACACTGCTTTTGCCCAGTTATATCTGGAAATTGCCAAAGCACCAGATCAGGCACCCAAAATTGCTATTGTCCCTTTTACTAACGACAATGGGCTCTATCCTATTGTTGAAACAGACTTAAACCGTTCTGGACGCTTTACAAGCTCATCTAAAAACTTACCTGCCAATGCTGCAATTAACCAGATTCAAGCTTCTGACTGGCAAGCCGCAGGTATTCCATATGTAGTTACGGGTCAAATTAAACAAACAGCGACAGGTTTTGAAGTTCACTACCAACTTTATGATGTACAAAAGCAACAATACATTTTAAATGAACTTTTAAATGTACCAGCTGCTCGCATACGTCAGGCTGGCCATATTGTAAGTGATGCTATTTATCAAGCGCTTACTGGTATTCCAGGTGACTTTAGCGGCCGTATTGCATATGTATTAAGAAATCCTGCAACACCTGCCGAGCGTTATACACTACAAATTGCAGATACGGATGGTGAACAACCAAAGACCGTTTTATCGTCTCGTGACCCGATTTTGTCTCCAGCATGGACACCGGATGCTAAAAAAATTGCTTATGTTTCTTTTGAAACTAAACGTCCAGCAATTTATTTACAGGATTTATCAACGGGAACACGTGAAGTTCTTACCAGTTTTAGAGGACTAAACGGCGCACCAAGTTTCTCACCAGATGGCCAATCAATGCTTTTTACAGCATCTATGAATGGTAACCCTGAAATCTATCAAATGGATTTATCAACTCGCCAAGTCAAACGTATGACAAATGATTCGGCAATTGATACCGAAGCACGTTATACACCAGATGGAAAATCCTTTATTTTCACTTCTGACCGTGGTGGCTCTGCCCAAATTTATCGTTACACCTTTGCTGATGGCTCAGTAAAGCGTTTAACATTTAAAGGGTCATTTAATGCACGTGGAACTCTAAGTGCAGATGGCAAAAAGATTGCACTTGTTCATCGCCCAAGTGGCAGCAGTTATAAAGTTGCAATTCAAGACATTAATACTGGCATCACCAATATTCTTACCCCAACTAGTTTAGATGAATCACCAAGTTTCTCACCAAATGGGCAAATGGTGGTCTACGCAACTCGTGAAGGCAACCGTGGCTTGTTGTCTATTATGTCTACTGATGGACGTTTCCGTATGAATTTACCAAGCGAACAAGGTGAAGTACGTGAACCAGCCTGGGCACCAAAATAACTTTTAATTCCATTGACGGAGATGACCATGAAATCAATCAAATATTTAGCTCTACCCTTTCTTAGCGTAGCACTCGTAATGACAGGCTGTGCTAGCCGTAAACCTGCAGCGACTACTACGACTGGTACAAATCCAAGTACGGTAAACACTTCTGGTTTAAGTGAAGATGCTGCATTAAATGCTCAAAATTTGGCAGGTGCTTCATCTAAAGGTGTAACTGAAGCAAATAAAGCGGCTTTGGCTAAACGCGTTGTTCACTTTGATTATGACAGCAGCGATTTATCTACTGAAGACTACCAAACACTTCAAGCTCATGCTCAGTTCCTTATAGCAAATGCAAATTCAAAAGTTGCATTAACGGGCCATACAGATGAACGTGGAACACGTGAATACAACATGGCTTTAGGTGAACGTCGTGCTAAAGCTGTACAAAGCTATTTAATTACCAATGGTGTAAACCCACAGCAACTTGAAGCTGTAAGTTATGGTAAAGAAGCTCCTGTTAATGCGGGACATGATGAATCAGCGTGGAAAGAAAATCGCCGCGTTGAGATTAATTACGAAGCAGTCCCTCCTTTATTAAAATAAGGGATATGCATAAAAAAACGCTCATAATAATATGAGCGTTTTTTTATTACTTAAGAAGATTTCTTTTCTTCTTCAGGATGTTGCATGGACTCAATCAAATCATGCTTATTAAAATCTTTATATTCAGGTTTTGCTTCATAATCTTTCCAAGCTTCCTGAACATTTTCTTTCGAAATTTCATCCAGATTGATTGGTTCACCTGCCGTGGGGGTCGCATCAAACTTCTTTGTTGTCATTTCGATTCTCCTAAAAATATACAATCCTTTGTAATGCAATCAACATACCATTTTAATTGGGGCTTGTAAGCATAAATCCAACACAAATAAAGTAAGATAATTTTTATTTTGTGACATTCTCATCTAGAATATGCCACGTATTTATCTGACTCATTTTGATGCTTGAAGCACAGGAGCGTTTTTTATGTCCAACCTCACTTTGTCCCAATTTTTACAACAACAAAAAGGGAATCTAACACCTGAGTTGGCTCAAGTCATCGATACTATTGCCACGACCTGTAAAACAATCGACCAAGCATTACAAAAAGGTGCACTCGCTGGTATTTTAGGTAGTGCTGGCAATGAAAATGTTCAAGGCGAAACACAGAAAAAACTTGATGTGATTTCTAATGACTACTTAATTGACGCTTTAAAAGTACACCCACACGTAGGTGGTCTTGCTTCGGAAGAACTTGATGAGTTCACACCTGCACAAGAAAATGGTAAATACCTCGTTTTATTTGACCCATTAGACGGCTCAAGCAATATTGATATCAATATGTGTGTAGGCACGATTTTCTCTATTTTGCCTGCAAAAAATGCAGTAACACAAGCAAACGATTTCATGCAAGCTGGTACACAGCAAGTTGCTGCTGGTTATGTACTTTATGGCCCATCAACTATGATGGCGTTAACTGTAGGAAATGGCGTAGCATTCTTTACTTTAGATCCAGAAACTCAAACCTTCTTGCTTACTAATGAGAATGTACAAGTTCCAGCAGACACTCAAGAATTCGCTATTAACGCATCCAATCAGCGTCATTGGGAACAACCCGTAAAACAATATATTGATGAATTACTCGCAGGCAAGACATCTGTTCGTGAAAAAGATTTTAATATGCGCTGGGTAGCATGTATGGTGGGTGATATTCACCGTATTTTATGTCGTAGTGGTATTTTCCTTTACCCATATGACTTAAAAGATCCGAAAAAAGCAGGTCGTTTACGTTTAATGTATGAAGCAAACCCAATGAGTATGCTCATTGAACAAGCTGGTGGTGCTTCAACTACAGGTCGTGTTCGTATTTTAGACATTGAACCAACCGAGCTTCACCAACGTGTTCCTGTAATCATTGGTTCTAAAAATGAAGTTGAACGCGTAACAAGCTACCACTAATAATTTTAATTACTTAGGGCATCATAGTATGATGGTGCCCTTTTGTTGGATATTTTCTTATGGCGGTTATTTTTTTAGAATCAAAAGACAATGCAAAAATCAAACATTTGCGTGGATTAATCGAACTCAGTAACGCCCGAAAAAAGCACCAACAAACAGTTCTTGAAGGTACGCATCTTTGTTTGGCTTGGTTGCAACAGCAAAAAAAGATTTTTTCTTTATTTACTACAGAACAAGCATTAGAACACGAAGATTTAAAGAAAATAACAGAACTACATCAAGGCCATATCTTTGTTATTAGTGAAGTTTTATATAGAGATTTGAGCACATTAGGTACAAGCTTACCTTGTTTAGCGATTATTGATCTACCTAAAACTGCATCAACCATCGACTATAAAGCAGATACCTTAATTCTTGAAAATATTCAGGATCCAGGTAACGTAGGTACACTGCTACGTTCAGCAGCAGCAGCAAATATTAAACAAATCATTTGCACACAAGGCTCTGCATCACTTTGGTCACCACGAGTTTTAAGAGCAGGTATGGGCGCTCATTTTAGCTTGCATTGTTTTGAAAATTTCCAGCTGACAGATATCCTCCCAAAATTTCAAATCCCGGTTTTTGTTACTAGCTCTCATCGCTCAACCAGTCTTTATTCAAAAGACCTTTCTAAACCGTGTGTGTGGATTTTAGGAAATGAAGGACAAGGTGCTAGTGATTATGCATTAGATCACGCACAATCAGTGACTATTCCCCAACCAGGTGGACAAGAGTCATTAAATGTGGCAATTGCAGGGTCTATTTGTTTTTTTGAGATGGTCCGCCAGCGCCAATAAAACGTTAATTTATTTTACATCGCACATATTTGTGAAAAAAATCAATTACACTAGTAAAAAATAACCGATTGTTGTCAACCTCCCACCTCTTTTCAACGTTATATAAGAGATATATTGAAGATAAGGTGGGTATGTCCAATGACAGGATTTTCCATCTCCATGGATTTAGCACCGAAAAAGTCTCGATCGGAAACATCTAGTGCTCATGCCAGCACGGCTGAGCAACGCCTGAAAGTTTTCATGCAAGATGTTACTGGTCGTGCTTTGGTGATGATGGAGAGTGCTACCCAAGGTCAACAAGGTATTGCGATGGATTTGGTTCAAGAAGCATTTATTGCTTTACACAAATCTTATGCCGATAAAAGTACTGAAGAATGGTATCCCCTGTTTTACACTATTTTGAATAACAAACTTCAGGATTGGCGCCGCAAAGAATCTCGTAGAGCAAATCCATTTTCATTCTTCAAAAAAGTTAGTCTGGATAATGACGACGACGAAGTTATCGATGTAGTTGATGAAAAAGCCATTAATCCTGCAGATTTTCTCGATCAAGCGGTAACCATAGAGGAAATTCGGGAAGCGATTGAAAAACTACCTGTTCGTCAACAACAGGCATTTATGTTACGTGCGTGGGAAGGGTTTGACACCCATACAACAGCTCAGATCATGAACTGTACCGAAGGTAGTGTGAAAACCCATTATCACCGAGCAATTCAGGGACTTAGAGAATACTTGGCACATTTAAATCCCTTGGGAGGTTCTGATGAATCATGATGATTTCACTAAAAAGGTGACATCCAAACTTGATAGTTTGGCAGATCACCATAAAAATAAAACAGTGGTCATGAATCATGTGCTTGACCATATTCAACAAAAACCAGCCTCTTATTATAGTGTCTGGAAAATGACTGGTTTCGCACTTGCCGCAGCAATTACAGGTTTTGTAATTCTGCCTAACTCAGTCGAGATTGTGGATAAGCCACAAAATCAAGTGATCGTAAATCCTAAATTATCTCCACAAATGGTGGAAGATTTAGAGATGTTAATGGTGTTGGGTGAGGATAAAGTACAACATGGCAGCTAAAAAATTAGCTCTTATCCTGTGTTCATTAAGTTTCTTGCAGACAAGTTTTGCAGGTTTTGAACGCTTTTGGATTTTTTCTAAAGATGCCAATGCACAAGTCGATGACACATGGGATGCCCTTTCTGAAGAAGAGCAACGTGCAGTCATTAAGCGTTACCAGAGTTTAAAAGAGCTACCAGCGAATCAAAGCACTAACTTACAGCAACGTATGGACTGGTTTACTCAACTACCTGAAGCTGAAAAACAAAAAATGCGTGAAGCATGGCAAAAAATGAGTACGCAAGAGCGAAAAGATTTACGTCAACGTATGCTTAAAGCGAATGGGGAAGAAAGAACAGCAATTCGTGAAGAATACATGAATAAGTATTTGGAACACTAACTTGTTATTTAGCTATCAAAGATAAGACATTAATCGCTCAATTATTTTGATTTCATTTCTTATAAAAAAGCCTCCGATTGGAGGCTTTTTTTATATTCTTTAAGTTTATTTACGATAGCGTCTATAAGCTGCTAAACCAAGTAAAGAGGCTAAAGATAAAATTCCGAAGCTACCACCGCCACCTCCACCACGCGTATCATCTGTAGTAGTAGCGGTACTTACAAGGTTGATTGTGCCAGCTTTAGGTGAAATTTTCCCATCAGCATCATAAACGTTATAACTTAATGAGTCATTAAAAGTATTAAATACGTTATTTGCCTGAATATAGATATTTCCGCCATAACAAATTTTATCCTTATCATCTTTCGGACATGGCCCTTCTCGATCAGCCTTAATTACTTTAAAAATACCATCTTTCGATGTTTTGCTTGGTAAATAAATAGGTAACTCTACACCGTCTCCATTTACCCAAAATTGTGATTTAGGCTTTAAAAGCGTATTTATAGGACCGTCACCATCATCGTTAGCATATTTAAGTAAATTCAATGGAATAATTTCATTTGCAAGATATTTAAAGGTAATTTTCCCATCACCAGAAACTGGTTCTATATTATTAAAACGAGCTTTTATCAGACCGCTTGAGCTTAATTTATTATCAGCTGTTGTAATTGTATATTTACAATAAGCATAGGTACCAGCTTGAGTCACCGTATCGTCTTTGCGATAAAAAACAATTTGCTGTAAAGCACTATTCCACTCACAGAATACCTTGTCCTGATCAGATAGATCTTTAACTTGTTGAGCATCATATTTATCATCAAGAGATCCAATACCTAATGGCTCAGTTGCAATACGATAATCTGTGGTGTTGAAGAACTTCAGCACATGATTAGCGTCTTCAGTCGGTAAAGGTAAATCATAGTTCTTTAAATCAAGATAGATTGCGCGATACTTAAGATTTGCTTTAGTTGTATCAATTAGGTTCTTAAATTCAGCTAAACGTACTTTATAGTAAGTAATAAAGTTAGAAGGCGTCTTAGGGTCCTTAATATAATTATCAAATAAATCATAATTTTGTTGATAAGTATCAATTAAAGTTGTTAATGAAATATTACTAACATCCTCTAAATCACCTGCAGTGAGCTTCATTAACTCCACAGAACCAATATCACAACTATTACGATTTTCTGGCTGATAATATGAGGTACTATCTGTCAAACGGTTTAACCCACGTTGATCAATTGTGGCACAACTTCCTTTACTATCTTGATCAACGTCAATTAAATCTGTGCTAGAAGAAATATTTTTTGGATAGTAAATAGGTAAGAACCCAGTATAAGCAGTTGCCGCTTGTAAAGGACTTAATAAATTGCTGAATGCTTGTGTCCTAATATTAATATTAGTCTGACCATCTGGCAGAGATTCCTTTGGAACATCACACTTTGCTGTTGCTGATGTCCAATCAAGTGCATTGAAATCCAGAGTCAGACCAACACTCTTTTGCTCTGCTGCCGCACCTAAAAGATATTTACAGGCATAACTTCCAGTATTATAAGCCAATACGTTAAAACTTAGCTTTTTTGCGCCCAACTTGTCGTAGAGGAAAGTACTATTCGCGTTGTTTTCAACAATTGTATTATTTAAAAGTACTAAACTACTGCTTGAACTTAAAATACTTGATGTATTGGCTGGATTATTGGTATCACCAGTAAACTTAATAATACTGCCGCTAGTACTATTCGCTATATTTTTTGCAATGGTATTAACCAATAATGTCGCAGTAGGTTTACCACAGAACTCAAATGTACTTGTTGAAGCTGTATTACCGTTATTCACAATACTATTTGATGTAAGGGTAATGGTACGTGGTGCATAGACAGTGTCGCTAAAACACCCCATTGATAAAACACTACCTTGTGTTGCGTTATTACCTTTAAGTAATGAATGATTTACTGACAAAGTAATATTAGGTGAAGCTAAATAAATTGCTCCACCGTTTGTTGCTCGAGATGATAAAATCTGGCTATTTTGCAAAGCAATATCAGCACCGGCATAAATCGCGCCACCCTGACCAGTTGTAACGCCATTTTCAAGAATTACATTATTTAAGGTCAAGGGCTGTTTATAGGTAGTCGTATTGAAAATGCGTGATTTACCTTGAGCACTAATATGTGTTTGTAAGTCAAGTTGTGCAGGATAATCATTAGTTAATACGCTTTTTTTCTGCCAATCTACGGGATCAGCACCAAAAATAGCAATATTAGCATTTGGAACTAATTCCTTATTTAGAGTGTAAATTCCTGCTTTAAGCTGAATCGATTTTTGTGTAGTTTCACGTGTATCAATAACAGTACATCCACCATATGACTTACGTATCTCAGCTGTCTTTATCGCTTCACGCAATGAGCAGGCATTAGTATTTTCACCATCTTCATCGTCAAAAGTTGTAACGTCAATTCTTCCAGTCGTAGTATCTGCAAATAATGGCATTGCAGCAATCACAGCTAATGCTAAAAAAGCCTTTTTATAATTTTTCATAGCCTTCATCATCCTTGATTATGACTTTAAACGTCTTAAAGCAATTAGGCCAAATAGACCTAAAACTAAACCACCACCTACACTTCCTCCGCCACCCGTGCTTACAGATTTATCTTCAATACCTGATGGTGGATCTTGTACAATTTGAACTGGAACAGTTAGATAAACATCCGCAGCATCATTAAAACGTGTGGTAGTAGTAACAACTAATAGATTAAATACATCCGCTCCATGCCAGTTCCCATTTGGAACGTAAGTTAAATTTCCCTGAGCATCAATGGATAAAGTCCCTTTAGATGGTGTACTGGTTTGAACAATCTTCATACACCCAGACTGCCAAGCTAAACCATCTGTTCTTTTTCCAAACATTTTTTCACATGTTTGTGGAGAAACTAGCTCCCCATCACCCACAACATCGGCAATATTAAATTTGGCAATTTCTCCATACTTAATATCTTGACCATGTGTACTAATATCATCGCGGTTGATAACTAATTCAATTGCCCCTAAATCACATAACTCATCATAACCACTTCGATTCTTTCCACGTTGATCTTGCTTTTCACAACTCGCCAAACCGACAGAAGTTCCATCGCTATATAAACGGCCTTTGTTAATTAACAATGATTGCGAAAGACTAGTATATTTATCTAAAACTCGAGGTTTAAAGAATCCTAAAAAACTATCACTCGGTGTGGAATATGGGCATAGCAATCCATCTGCTGGTGGTACATCACAGGTTCCTTCATCTGCATTGCCAGCAATTAGTTTTTCACTGGCTGGATATATAATATTTGGTAACTCTGCTGAAGCATTACGGTTACATTCCGTTGTTACTAAATTGCTCTGAACAATCGTTTTATCAGTTGCAGATACCTTACAGTTTGTCGTATTACCTACTAAGATACTGTTAGAGACAGACGCATTTCCTTGTGGCGCATCAAAATATAACCCCCCCACATTTTTAATCAGAGTAATATTATTAATTACCATTCCATCACGGACATTGGCAATAAAACTACCTTTATTATGAAAAATTGTACTATTACCCAAACCAATAATACGAGAGGTTAAATAGCCTCCTGTACTCTCATCAGCAAACTTAGTTTGTGCATGGAACAATGCACCATCTGCTGCAGTCACTTCATTATCACGTACTACAGAGCGACTGATATAATAAAGTGGCATATCACTATATAAAACACCGCCTTGACTTGCTTTATTATTCTGAATCAGGCTATTAGTAATTGTTACGGAACCTGCTGTATTTGTAGTATTTGATAAATTACCGGCATTATAAATTGCTCCACCATTTGTTGCATATCCATCCATTAAACGAGAATTTTGAATAACCAATTGTTCATGGTTATAAATCAATCCACCGTTACCTTGAGGTATTACACTCTTTAGGCCAGCACCCTTTAAATTGACATCAATAAATGAAACTGTAAAAGAGGCTTTTTCAACACTACCATCATCTATACGGAATAATTGATCCGTACCTATCATTTTAATCGTTGCATTATGCGAGTTGGGTGCACCTTCATCAACTAGAGTAGAATCATTTTTTGCTGTACTAATAGCTACAGGAACGGTAATTACTATACTTTTACTTAGAGTATATTCTTTATCACGCTGCAAAATAATATTTGAAGAAGCATCTTTATTTCCGCAACCATTATAACCGTTTGCATATTTTTCAACTTCAGCAGCATTAGAAGATGCACGATATTTTAGAAATTGTATTGCCTCACGTAATGAACAGACCGTGTTGTCGACGTCTTCATCAGTTGTAGTTGTGACTTGAATATCGGCAGAATAAGCGTGTCCAGCAGCAGCCAATAAAGCAAAAGCAATGCTCCGTTTGAGCATACCCATCTCCTTACATCTTTTTTCATTTTTCTTTGTCAATATTGCAAAATATCCGCTTTTGCAATCGCATCCTTTGTGCGTACTTTGTCACAGCAAGTAGAATTTCTCAAGACATTTTGGTCGGTCTATCGAGTCATTTTTGAACTAGATTACAAAAAGCTTGTAGATCTAAAAAATTTTTTTAAATACAAAATATGAATAATTAAAAATTAGAAGAACATTTAAAAAAGATATACAGATAAGTACTCCGAAATTAGAAATCTTGTGTCCCCTAGCCTCTATTTTAATAAGTTTTCATCCATGCAACAGCAAAGCAATAAAACAGAATGAAAAATATCTACTGTTGATACTCATCAATCAAAGCGTAAATTTGCCTTAAAGTTGCATTAGAAAGTTTTGTTTTTTCACCTTTAAGCAATTTTTCTAATTGAGCAACTGTTTGTAATAAAAGAGAAGCTTGATGAGGACCATGCAATAATAAGTAGTCAACAATTTGTTGATCAAAGTGGATACCACGTCTAGCCATTACAGATGTCACCAAGGCGTAGCGGTCTGCATATAAACTTCCACTCGGCACTTTTACACTAACGGCTTGTGTAAGTCGTGATTGTAGATCTGGTAATTCCAGCTTTAATTCGATCGGCGCTACACGCGAAGAAAATATAAGTTGTCCTTCATGATTATTCATTAAATGAAAAACAGCTTTTTGCCAGTGAGGCACACCACTAATCGATTCAATATCATCCAAAGCAACAAGATCATAATGTTCTAAAGAGGTAATTGCCTCAATAGGTGCATCAAGCAGTTCAAGCAAAGATACTTTGATAGCAGACTTACCTATTTCTAAATAAGAATCACAAATTGCGGAAAGCAAATGGCTCTTGCCCGTTCCTGCTCCACCATAGATATAGAATCTACTCACCAGACCAGCATGTAGTTGCCGCACGGCATCGACTACATGCCCCCAACCTGGTCCCGAAAAATCACTGATTCGGGCATCAAGTTGAGGTTCTATATCCAGTTGGAGTTGACGCATATATTGAATTAACCTTGAAATTATTTCTGGTTAGGGGATTTTAGTTCATCTGTATCTTGCTGTGTTTTAACTTCAAGATCAAGCTTAGTGCTTTCAGTTTCCACATGAATTTGCTCAATATCGCCATGTTGGATCACTAATGTAGAAGGTGGCGCATAAAGTGAGCTTCTTTCATAGTTCTCTCTTAAATGCTTTAACAACACTACAATAACAGCAGCAACAGGCAATGCAATTAACATTCCCAAGAAACCTGCAAGCTGTGCACCTGCCAATACTGCAAAAACAACTGCTACAGGAGATAAACCAATTTTATCTCCCAGTAGGAATGGCTGTAGGATATAGCCTTCTACAGCTTGGCCAACCATAAAAACTACGCCAACGAGTAATAAATGCACCCAATCTAAGCCGAACTGAAACAAGCTGGCGATAACAGCTGCAATAATACCTACTCCAAATCCTAAATAAGGAATAATACTGGCAAGCCCAGCCACCATACCAATAATCAGACCAACTTCTAAACCAATGAGCTGCAAACCAACCGCATATACTATGCCGAGTAATAGCATGACCAGAAACTGACCTTTAACAAATGCTCCTAAAACACTATGACATTCGCCAACGATTTGTAAGGTAGTAGCTTCATATGGACGTGGGATAAGACGACGTAAGTTTTGTAACATACGCTCCCAATCGAGCAAGAAATAGAAAGCAATAATTGGAATTAAAACAACTGTTCCACCAATCTGAATAAAATTCAGACCAGATTGAGCTAGTTTTAATAATACTGCCTGAATGCTGTCTGCACTATAGTTTGTCTGGACATATTCCATGACAGCTTTAGACAACTGCTCTGTATCAATTTCCATTTGCTGGACATTAAATGTCGAAGATACCCAAGGTAAAAAGGTAGCATTAATCCAATGGATACCGGCTGGAATGCTATCTCGTGCATAAACTAATTGTTTCCAGATAAGTGGAACCAAATACCAAAGTGCAATAGTTAAAGTTATGCCTATTCCAACGAATACCAAGCTAATTGCTAACCAGCGAGGCAATTTCATTTTTACCAGAACATCAACAAGTGGACTGAATAAATAAGCCAGGAAAAAAGCACCGATAAAAGGAATGACTACAGGCTTGAGTAAGTACAACACCCATACCAGCAATACAATACCTGCGAGTAAAAAAATACGGCGCAGTATACGATCTTGCATAAAATCTAGCCTTTTTTGATTTAATCGTTATAAATGAAAAAATATTTTTATTAAAGATAGCATTTTCGAGCATAAATAACATAAGAGTTTCGTATATTCAGGTTATAATCTGCCGCCAATGCGGAGACTTCATTTATGAGCAACTCAACTTCTACCCCAAATACCGGTTTAAGCTACAAAGATGCGGGTGTCGACATTGAAGCGGGCGACGCACTGGTCGATCGTATCAAGTCAGTCGCTAAACGTACAAGTCGTCCTGAAGTAATGGGCGGTCTTGGTGGCTTTGGTGCACTATGCAAAATTCCTAAAGGTTATGAAGAACCTGTTTTAGTTTCTGGAACCGATGGTGTAGGAACTAAATTACGTTTGGCACTTAATCTCAATCGTCATGACACAATCGGCCAAGACCTTGTGGCTATGTGTGTAAATGATCTTTTAGTTTGTGGTGCAGAACCATTATTCTTCCTAGATTACTATGCGACTGGTCACTTAAATGTTGACGTTGCTGCAAATGTTGTTACTGGTATTGGTAAAGGTTGTGAGCTTGCAGGTTGCGCACTTGTAGGTGGTGAAACCGCAGAAATGCCAGGCATGTACGAAGGTGAAGATTACGATCTTGCTGGTTTTGCTGTTGGTGTTGTTGAGCAAAGCAAAATTATTGATGGCTCTAAAGTAAAGTCTGGTGACGTACTTATTGGTGTTGCATCAAGTGGTGCTCACTCTAATGGTTACTCATTACTACGTAAAATTTTAGACGTTAAAAACGTTGATTTAACTCAAACAATTGATGGTCGTCCTCTTGCTGATGTCGCAATGGAACCAACTCGTATTTATGTAAAACCAGTTCTTGAACTCTGCAAACAAGTTGATGTTCATGCTATGGCCCACATCACTGGTGGTGGTTTACCAGGTAACTTACCTCGTGTGTTACCAAATGGTGCTCAAGCGGTTATTGATGAATCTTCTTGGGAATGGCCTGAATTGTTCAAACTTCTACAACGCGAAGGCAATGTAGAACGCTTTGAAATGTACCGTACTTTTAACTGTGGCGTAGGTATGGTTATTGCTGTTGATGCAAATGATGCTGAAAAAGCAATTGAAGTGCTTAATGCTCAAGGCGAAAAAGCTTGGAAAATTGGACAAATCCAAGAAAATGCCGAGTCAGTGGAAGGTGCAGACGAAAAAATCCGTGTGATCTTTGCATGATAAAAATTGCTGTTCTAGTCTCTGGGAACGGCAGTAATTTACAAGCCTTGATAGATGCAAATCTATCAGGGCAAATTGTAGGTGTACTGTCTAATAAAGCAGATGCTTATGCC
Organism: Acinetobacter sp. GRABPA_MV_2; assembly: GCF_056725885.1. NCBI lineage: Bacteria > Pseudomonadati > Pseudomonadota > Gammaproteobacteria > Moraxellales > Moraxellaceae > Acinetobacter > Acinetobacter sp. GRABPA_MV_2. Next base: position 95,244 of record NZ_JBWZNA010000003.1, on the reverse strand, counting down.
TTAGAGCGTGCTGAAAAAGCTAATATTGCTACCGCTGTTATCTCCCATAAAGACTTTCCAACTCGTGAAGTGTTTGATGAAGCAATGCATCAGCAACTCTTAGCTTGGGAAGTAGATGTGGTTATTTTAGCTGGCTTCATGCGCATTTTAACTCCCTCCTTTGTCAACAAATGGCAAGGGAAAATGCTAAACATACATCCCTCGCTTCTGCCTGCTTACAAAGGTGTGAATACTCATCAACGTGTTTTAAACACAGGTGACCGTTTACATGGTTGTACCGTGCACTTTGTAACTGCTGAACTGGATTCTGGTCAATCTATTGCCCAGTCAGCTATTTCAGTTAAAGAACATGATACTGTCGACTCATTGGCAGATCGAGTACACACACTTGAGCACTTTATCTACCCACAAGTTGCAGAGTGGCTGTGTAACGGTCAACTTACATGGAAAGATGGACAAGCCTACTTCCGTAATCAAGTTCTAAAAGACCCTATTCGTTTTGCAAGCTGGTAAAATATTTTACTAACAAACAAAAAATAAAAAAGGACATGCTAGCATGTCCTTTTTTATTCACTTAAAAATCAATTTAGTTAGTGGCTGATCAATTTCTTTATAGAATTTACTGTATCAGTAGGATGTTCTAGAGGAAACATATGTCCCCCCTCAACTACAGTAAATGGAATTCCCATTTTTCGCTTTGCCATTTGAGGAAAGCCTCTTTTTAAGAAATCACTCTCTTTCCCTACAACTAAATGCACAGGCATCTTAGGTTTTGGCATAGGTAGCCACCACCAAGAAGGATTCTTACGGAAAATTGCAACTTCATCTTCACGAGAAATCGTTAAAGTTACTCCACCACGAACTGGATCTTCTTTCAAAGCATAATCAATATAAGCTTGGAAACAATCTTCATCAAAATTTTTATAGAATCCCTTAGGACGCAGTAATTCAGCCGCTTGCTCTCTCGATTCCCAATGTTCACGACGACGTGCAGATAAACCTGCTGGTGTCATCGCATCAACCAATTTAGGGCGAAATAATTTTGCCATATGAAAAGCAAACGAATATCGCCCTAAAATCAGAGGCGGATCTAACATAATCACTTGAGAGAAAAGTTCAGGACGTCGAAAAGATGCCATCAATGTTAGAACGGAACCAAGAGAATGACCTAGCCCAATAACTTTACGTCCTTTCGCTTGACGCACAATACTATCAATAACCTGATCAACCAAAGCAGGCCAATGATTCGTCACAGGATAGCGCTTATCAGGACCAATCAAGGGAACATAAATGACGTCATATTCCCCTTTCAATTGGTCAAACAATTTTTGATACACTTTTGATGGTACGCCATTGGCATGAGCAAAGTGTATAACTGGTTTTGTTGACATACCGCTATCCTAAACAGATTTATTGTAATTTTGCGCTTTGACGAGTCTGCACTTCTTGAGCAATAGATTCACTTACCCCTTGCCCGATTTGTGCACCCATACGACCCAAAATAGATTCTAGTGGGTTACGCTCAATTGTGTAGTCAACTTTATTATCAAGGTTTAGTTCGCGCATCAAGCTCGTAATATTACCTGAACGGTCAGCAACACCTAATTGAATTGCTTGATCGCCAGTCCAGAATAAACCAGAAAAAATAGCTGGATCATTCGATTTCAAGCGCTTGCCACGCCCTTCTTTAACTGCAGTGATAAAGTGAGTATGAACATTATCAAGAACAGATTGAATATGCTGCTTCTGAGCTGGATCAATCGGTTTTGTCATACTTAAAATGTCTTTATTCGTTCCTGCTGTTAAAGTGCGATCTTCAATACCGAGCTTTTGAGCTAAACCAGTAATCCCATAGTTAGGCATGATGACACCAATTGAACCCACTAAACTTGATGGATTGACAATAATCTCATCTGCAGCAGAAGCAATATAGTACGCACCCGATGCACCCATATCACCAATAACGGCATAGACTTTCTTATCAGGATGTTGTTTTTTCAAATATCGAATTTCCTGCCAGATTTCATCAGACTGAACTGGAGAACCGCCAGGTGAGTTAATATTTAGTGCAACAGCTTTACTATTTGAGGCCTCAAAAGCGCGTTTGAGTGCTTTATTCGTATCTTCACTATTCACAGCTTGATTGCTTGAAGCATCAATCGTTCCAACAATATCCACCACTGCTAAATGGGCACTACTGCTACTTACTGCTGATCCATCTTTGCTGGTTGAACAGCCTTTGCCCATTAATACGATAATGAACAGTAAATAAATAAAAGTTAATGTTTTAAAGAAGATACCCCAACGGCGACTACGGCGTTGCTCTTCTACTGAAGCAAGTACAGCCTTCTCGAGAATTTGCCATTCTGGTCCATTTTGTTTAGGGATTATAGGTTCATTTTGTGGTTTTGGTGGCCAATCGGACATAAAATTCCAATCCAAATCAATCTAAAATGATGTCATTATATACGTTGATTTGATAAAAACTGTCTAAATAATATGATTTCATTTATAATATTTTTATCTTTTTTTACTTGTTGCCTCCTTTTTACCGCGATAGATGACCAAACTAGATGTAAAAAGCATGAACTATTATTTACTCAAAACTTTTAGCCGCCAACCAATTCAATTTGGACGTTTTATTGCCCGCATGTTGGCAGGATTAGTCAATACTTTAAAAATTACTAGAACCTCAAAGAGTATTGAACTTAACTTACAAATCGCACTTCCTCATTTAACGCCACAACAACGCATAGATATTACACAACAAGCTATTCGTAACGAGTTAACCTCATATTTTGAATTTTTAAGTATCTGGGGCTCATCAAATAGTAAGAATATTTCAAGAATTCATCATATTGAAGGTGAACATTACTTTCATGAAGCACTAGCGGCAAAAAAAGGTGTGGTTTTAATTGTCCCACATTTTGGCACATGGGAAATCATGAATGCATGGTGTGCCCAGTTCACCTCAATGACAATTTTATATAAACCTGTAAAAAATGTAGATGCAGACCGTTTTGTTCGAGAAGCACGTAGTCGTGAACAAGCTAACTTGGTTCCTACCGATGAAACTGGTGTTCGACAAATTTTTAAAGCATTAAAACAAGGTGAAACCACTGTAATTTTACCTGACCATACACCAAATGTTGGTGGTGATATGATTAATTATTTTGGTGTTCCACTTGCCTCAAGTAATTTAAGTGCCAAGCTTATCCAGAAAACAAAAGCTAAAGCTTTATTCCTTTATGCAATTCGTAATGAAAATGATGGTTTTACGATGCATATCGAGCCTATGGATGAGAAGATTTATGAAGGTACAGCAGATGACGGAACGTATGTCATCCATCAAGCAATTGAACAACTAATTCATCAATATCCAGAGCACTACCACTGGAGCTATAAACGGTTTAAAGCAAATCCAGCTTTAGATAATATTTATAATATAGATCCGACTGAAGCACTTCAAATTGTAGATAAGCTTAAAGCAGAAGCTTCACAAATTCCTGTGAAGCCAGGTACGTTCGAAACGTCGAGTATATAAAACTATCTCATGATTGCGAGATACAAAGCTTAATGTTCCTTGTTCAACTGTACTTTTAAACGGAATATTAAGTGCTTGTACTCTCGCTAACACTTCTTTACTTGGATGACCGTATCGATTATTAAAGCCAGTAGAGGCAACAACAAGCTTTGGTTTTAGAGTCGCTAAAAAGTCATAAGCCGAACTATGTTTACTCCCATGATGACCTAATACCAGAACATCTACCTTTAAATCAGGATATTCTTTCATGAGTTGATATTCTGCTTCCCACCCTGCGTCGCCCATGATTAAATAATTTTGATAGCCATTTATCTGTTTTAAATGAATATAAACCACACAAGAATATTGATTTTGATTAGAAGGAACTAAGTTTAAATCATTTTCTTTAGGCCAAAGGATTTCAATATCTAACTGTGGATATTGCCATTTTTGCCCTTGATGGCAATAAGTAAATGGCTCTTTAATTTGCTTTGTCCATCGTTCATTTGATATGACTTGTTTAATAGGAAAAGCCTGAGCGATAGAGGGAAATGCTCCGCTATGATCTTGATCGAGATGAGACAGTACGACGTGATCCAGTTGTTTAATTCCCTTTTGACGTAAATATGGAATCACGACATTTTGACCAATACTAAAGGCTTTCTCATCATAAGACCCACCCGTATCGATGAGCCATGTCTGCTGCGGGTGTTGCAAGAAAATAGCTTGTCCCTGTCCCACATCTATAATATTTAATTGAATTTGCTGGGATGACTTATCTGGAATGATCAAGGGTAAACAGCATATTAGTCCCCAAGATTTTGGTAAAACTCCACGCGGTAAAAATAAGATAATAATAACGAAGCTAAGGCAAACTAAATCAAGTGATGTCAGACTAAAGCCTTGTAATGGTAGAGATAATTTCTCTAAAAGATTAAAACACGTCAGTACTATACTAATCAGGACATCATTAATTTGAAAAAGTAAATTTCCGAATGGGTTAAAAATAAGCCATACACAAGCAGCAAAAATGTTTAAAGGAACAATCACACCTCCGAGTAAAGGAACTGCAATAATATTTGTAAAAGGGGCAACCCATGAAATCTGTTGGAAGAAAATCAGCATTAAAGGACATAAAGCAATAAATATTTTGCCTTGAGATTCAATTAAAATTTTACTGAAAAGAATGATTCTAAATAACAGATTAGTTAAAACAAGATTTGGAGCCTGCTCTATAGTTTGATAAATCCGTAATAAAATAAAGCAAGAACCATAAGAGAGCCAAAATCCTGCCGATAAAACACTAAAAGGATCGCAAAATAAAAGCAGACTTGCACTGTAAACCAAGAGTGAAAATGGCTTAACAGGCAGTTTAATTAATAACAAAGAAGCAAATAAAAATACTGAAAGTAAAGTTCGTAAGGCGGGAATTTCAAAACCAACAAATGCCGTATAAATTAAAACACCGAAACATAATGGAATCATCGCCCAAATTTGTTTAGGTTGATGCAAATAAAGCTGCGGATAATATCGTCGTACTAATTGATGTAATCCCCAAGAGAACATGATGGCAAAAATGAGTACATGAGGCCCTGAAATGGCCAACAAATGAGAGATTCCTAATTCCTTAAATTGATTTTTAATCTCATCATTTAAAAGACTTTCGTCCCCTGTTAATAAAGCTAATAACAGTCCTTTATTTTGTAAAGGAGATTGTTTTAACATTAATCTAAATGTCAGACGCAATTTTTCTATATTTAATTTTTGTCTGTTAAAGAATTTTTGTTGCTCTTTTAAATGCTCTTGATAACCCAACTGATAAACTTCATCAGAGCTTAAAGGCTCAATATGCTGAACACTAAAACCAGACATTATATTTCGTTGAATGAACCATTGTTCTTGGTCGAAAACACCGGCCACTGCGTAACTATGAGCAGGTTTGGTTTTGCCAGAAATTCGATAATAATGGCCTAATTGTAATTTTGATTCATCTAACGCTGAGTTTACTTTTTGATTTTTTAAATATAAAAGCCAATTGACGGGATGTAAGGACTGCCCTAGTACCTGAACGGGTTGCTGCGTCTTATCTTCTTTTTCTTCACTTATACGATCTACATACACAACAATATCTAAAGATTTAGGCTGCATTTGTCGCAGTTGTAATCTTTCATTTAAGGTATGCTGAGCATATTGATGTCCTATAGTAAAAAAACTAATAGCACAGACTAGACAGTAAATGGCTTTTAATATGGGGCGATTTAAGAAAATATTTCTCTTAAAAATATAAAAAATAAAGCCCATAACAAGCAAGACTTTACCTACCCACCCATATTGCATTATTAAAGGGATATCTCTCCCCATAAATGCAATACCCCCAATCCACCCCATTAAAATAAGTTTTAACATTTAAAGTCATATCATTATCTTTTTAGGGGCAAAATTAAAGCCCAACTCAGTGGGCTTTAACAATGTGATTTAATGACAATTTTTTAAGAACTACTCACCCAGAGTCCATCTTGCATGTGCAAAATAGAATCAGCAGCCTGAGCTAAATGCTCATCATGGGTCACAATTAACATTGCCATGTTAAGTTCTTTCTTAAGATCGGTCAGTAATTCAAAAATACCTAGAGCTGTTTTACGGTCTAAATTACCTGTAGGTTCATCAGCCAGAACAACCGCAGGTTTAGTGACTAAAGCACGCGCTAACGCCACACGTTGGCGCTCACCACCTGAAAGCTCACCTGGCTTATGATCCATACGATGAGATAACCCAACTCGATCAAGTAAATATTCAGCTTGCGCTTTTACCGATTTAAATTGGCTATCTGCACGAAGCATTAAAGGCATCGCGACATTTTCAAGAGCAGAAAACTCAGGTAATAAATGGTGAAATTGATAAACAAAACCGAGGTATTGGTTACGCTGAAAACCACGTTCAGCTTCGCCTAAATTATCAAAACGCTGACCATTTAAAAATACTTGCCCTTGAGTTGGCTGCTCTAAACCACCTAGCACATGGAGCAAAGTACTTTTACCTGAACCACTCGCACCGACAATAGAAACAAACTGCCCTGCTTCAACTTGTAAAGAGAGACCTTTAATGACTTCAACTTTAGATTTACCGTCATCAAAATGTTTATATATTTCTTTCGCTTCTAGAACAATTTTACTCATAGCGCAGTGCCTCAGCAGGTTGAACTTTGGCAGCACGAAGTGCCGGATAAATAGTCGCCAAGAAGCTTAAAAGTAAAGAAACAATCACAATAATCGTCACATCTTGCCATCTTAAATAAGAAGGAAGGTAATGTACAAAGTAAGCATCAAATAGATTTAAGCCCAACACATTGTTAAACCATGAAATGATATCGCTAATGGTTAAAGCTAAAATTACACCTAAAACCGTACCTGCAACTGTACCAATCACCCCAATCACGGTGCCTTGCACCATAAAGATTTTAGTAATCATCGACGGTGAAGCGCCTAATGTACGTAAAATAGCAATATCTGATTTTTTATCAGTCACCACCATGACCAATGATGAAACAATATTAAATGCTGCAACCACAATAATAAGGACAAGCAATAAACCGACTAGAGTTTTTTCCATTTGAATGGCATTAAATAAATTACCATGCGTATAGGTCCAGTTCGTCGCGTAAAAATTGCTTGGTAAACTTTTGACTAAGTCGTCAGCAACTTGCGGCGCTGCAAAAATATCATCTAGTTTTAAACGGACACCTTGGGCACCATCTGGTAAGCGTAATAAGGTTGAAGCATCGTATAGGGCGATATAACCCACCATAGAGTCGACTTCAGCGCCTACACTAAAAATACCAACCACTTTAAAACGCTTGAAACGAGGTACAACACCTGCTGGAGACGGTGTTGCTTCTGGTAAAACCAATGTCACACTATCATTTAGACGTAAGCCCAATGAATCAGCCATATCTTTACCAAGAACAATACCAAATTCACCTTTTTTAAGTGAATCTAAACTCCCGGCAACAATATGATTTTGAATAATAGAGACATTCTTTTCATATTTTGGGTCAATACCCGTCACCATAATACCAGCGACTTGCCCTTGCGCAGTTAACATACCTTGCAATTGCGTAAAAGGTGCAACCCCTGTTACATGTGGATGATGTTCAACTCGCTTCACGAGTTCAGGCCAATCCGTGAGGATTTGTGTAGATGAAACTGTTGCTTGCGGCACCATTCCTAACACACGGTTTTTCAATTCGCGATCGAAACCGTTCATGACAGAAAGTACTGTAATCAGCACAGCGACACCTAGTGTCAAACCGACCATCGAAACCAATGCAATAAAAGAAATAAAATGATTACTGCGTCTTGCGCGAGTATATCTCAACCCTATATACAGTGAGATTGGTTTAAACATACCTTCTAAATCCAAGGTCATTGATGGAAAATATAAGATGTTGATGGCAACTTGCACCCACATCTACTATTTGGCCATACCGTTAGATGCTGTATTAAGGTTTAAAAATCAGTAAGTTCTGATCTTCCCTTAACAATCCTAATATTATATTGCTGCGCTATTTTCTACTACTTAAGTTGGGAGATCAATTTGATCGTGCATTTCGCTACGAATTAGAACAATTTAATGAATAAGCTCAACAAATTACACAAATCTTCTCCTATTTAGACTTCATATGTTGAGCAAAGTTCCGATTTGCCTGAATGTCTTTATAGAAATATAAAAAGAGTCCAGACAAGATAATGAAAGCACCTACAAAAACCATAATTGAAAGTTGTTCATGGTTTAAAGCAGCTCCAATGATCATCGCTAACATTGGTGTAATTACTGTCGTTAAAGATAAAGTCGTTGCCTGAATATTTTGTATAAGTTTGAAGTAGCAGAACATGGCGACTAATGAAGCCATCAGTACCGTATAAATTAGGGCAAATAAAGATTTAGCTTCTGGCAAATGTGTTGGTGCATATTGCCAAATAAATGGAATAAAACAACTAGCAAAAATAGAAGACACTAAAATAGAGCCTGTTGCCTGAGCCATCGGCTGGATCTGTGCATTAACTTTCTTGACCCAGAAAATTGAAAAAGAATAAACAAACACACTGATTAGCATAAGTACAATACCAAACGGATGTACATGCTGATTCGCACCGCTCAGACAAATAATAGCTAACCCACAGACCGCAATTGCCATACCCAACCATTGCAGCTTATAAAGTTGTTGGCCAAAAGCAAACCGACCAATAAGCCCCGCCATAATCGGCGCTAAACCAAACATAAGTGCAATCATGCCTGAACTTAAATATTGGGTCGCGGCATAGGTGAAAATTTGAGAACCAATTAAGCTAAAAGATCCAGCAATGTAGCTATGAACTGCTTGTCGATGCGTCGGAAAAGGTGTTCTTAAAATCAACAATATGATTACAGCCAAAGGCAATGCAATAAAAAAGCGTAATAACAATGCCCACATCAGATGCAGATCAGACACACTCCAGACAATTGCCAAAGGAGTGGTTGCCCAGATAAACACTAACAAGGCATAGGTTAGAGCCAAATTGGTTTGCGATGGCATGCGATGCTCACTTAGCTGTTTTACGTTTTTGCTTTAAAATCGTTTGATCTAATGAACTTGAAAATTCACGTTTATCTCGCTCGGAAATAGGAGGCGGTCCACCAGTTTGCACACCTGCACCACGAAGCGTGTCCATAAAATCACGCAGATGTAAACGTGCTTTAACATTCGCAGTTGTATAGACTTCACCACGCGGATGGATAGCAACGCCTCCTTTCTCAATCACTTGAGCTGCCAGAGGAATATCCTGCGTAATGACAATGTCATTTTCAACCATACGATCAACTATTTCTTTATCTGCCTGATCAGCACCACTTAAAACCTGTATTGACTTAATGCGAACAGAAGGTGTAATCCCAACATTTTGATTGGCAACAAAAATGACTTCTAATTGATAACGATCTGATGCACGTAAAATCACTTCACGTAAAATTTTCGGTAAGGCGTCTGCGTCTACCCATAGCTTAAATGGCAGCACGTTATTCTCTATTTCCACTAAAAATATTAGTCTAACAGATGCTTTTCTAAGGTGAGTAAAAATAACGATTAAACTGATTTTTAATTTCAACATTTAAATTTTTTATAAGTTAAACGTACTTTTAACTTATAAATAGAAACGGCGCTTCCCTTTAAATGACTAAATACGCGCTTTTACAAGAGAATTTACATATGGTGACTTGAAAAATAGCAAACACCCTCGATTTAATATAACAAGTAATGTGAACCCAACAACATCGTGCTTATGAAAAATCAAAACAGTCCAGAAGTTATTAAAGTAAATGACCAAAATTTTGGTAGTCATGGAGAACATTGGAATCTATTGACGTCCCATCCCGAAACAGATGTACCAAAATGGTTAGGACTGGCACTTGATGCACCTGTAATGCCAATGGGTTTGTGTGAACATGAAGAAGACATGGACCAATCTTTTTGGCTCATTCAAGGTCCACAAGACCAAAAAGTTACCATCAATCAAATTATTGCTGTTGAAAACCAAAAACCTCGTGCGCTTAAAACAGCCTTCCCAAGTTTTGAAAGTCCGTACCAATATAATGCAAAAATTGAACGCATCATTACTTGCGACTCTGCTACACAAGCCGTGTTAAGTTTAAGACTAAATAAAAATACAACTGTTTATGCATTTGATAATTTATTTAGTGTTAACTACTGTCAATATGACAAAAATCAAAACTATCAAGTCCAATTTAATGCATGGGCTTATGAATTAGAACCTGTTCCAGCAGGTGAAAAAATCATTGTTGATGACCCAGCTTCTATTAAACATCACCGTGCATTAAATGCAATTTTAACTGAACATAATGGTGTTGCTCCTGAAAACTTACAGGAACTCATTAATGAATGGCAACCAAAAACTCCAGAAGATCAAGAACCTGTAACCGTTGATTTTTCTAAAATGGTTGCGTATTTATATGGCGAAAATCTTGGTCAAGAAGATGAAGCCTGGTTCCAAGGTAATATTGTTGGCAAAACCTCTATGACATTTATGGGGGCAGAATATACCCTTTATGATGTTACTTTGGTTTTAGAAGATGATCTTCCTGCCATATTAGTGCGCATTGCAACCAAAAACGATTTGTATAAAAACTTTAATATTGGCGAATATATTCGCGGTAATATCTGGATTCAGGCGACTATTTGTGCTAAAAAGGGTGAAACTAATTGAATTTCACTAATATTTTAATAATTAGGTTATTGAATGAAGATTATACCCGAACAAACTACCAGCCTCATTCAATCCAGTAGCCTGCGTGTAAAGGTCGATACTGGTGCGTTTTGCTTTTTTGTCTTGGGTATGTTCTTAGCTGCCATATTCATGCACCAGTTTGGTTTAGTGCCTTTTTAATTTATAACTTATTCAATAAATAAAGCCCTCATTTGAGGGCTTTATTTATTTGATTTGCTTAACCATTACGCTTTGCAAAATCATCCATAAAGTTGATTAAAGCCTGTACGCCTTCTAATGGTACGGCATTATAAATACTTGCACGCATACCGCCGACAGAACGGTGGCCAGCTAAATTCAACAAGTGATTAGCTTCCGCTTCTTTTAAGAATTGCTTTTCTAAAGCTTCATCTGCCAAGGTAAACGGTACATTCATAATTGAACGGTTTGGAATTGCGATCGGGTTATTGTAGAAATCGCTTGAGTCGATATAACCATATAACAACTGAGCTTTTTCAAGGTTCACTTTATGGATCGCCTCTACCCCACCCTGCTCTAGCAACCACTCAAATACCAAACCAGACAAGTACCAAGCGTAAGTCGATGGCGTATTTACCATAGAACCATTTTTGGCTTGGTCACCATATTTTAAAAGACTTGGAATTTCTGGTTTAGCTTGATCAAGTAAGTCATCACGAATAATGACAATTGTTAAACCAGCAGGACCAATATTTTTTTGTGCGCCAGCGTAGATTAAACCAAACTTGGTCACATCTAATGGAGCAGATAAAATACTTGATGAATAATCACAAACAAGTGGCGCTTTTACATCAGGAATTCCTGCGAACTGTAAGCCACCAATCGTTTCATTATCTGCATAATGCACATATGCTGCATCATCAGATAAATTCCATTCGCTTTGTTCAGAAATTGCGAACTTGCCATCTACTTTAATGCCAGCTTCTACAACATTAATATCACCATAACGTTTTGCTTCTTTTAACGCTTTTTCAGACCAGATGCCTGTGTGAATATAATCGGCTTTACTGTTCTTACCTAAAAGGTTTAAAGGAATCGCAGAAAATTGTAATGACGCACCGCCTTGTAAAAACAGTACTTTATAGTTTTCTGGAATATTCATTAACTTGCGTAAATCTGCTTCAGCTTTTTCAGCCACAGCAACATAGTCAGCACTACGGTGACTCATTTCCATGATGGATAGACCTTTACCTTGCCAATCCAACAATTCTTGTTGAGCTTTTTCTAAAACGGCAGTAGGTAATGCAGCAGGACCAGCACAGAAATTGTACGCGCGCATGATTTTTCCCTTGTATAAAGTCAAACACAATAAAAATGGCATTTAACCACAGATTGCTTAAGCTTGCAGCAGCTTCTCAAGTAAATATTTCAATGCTGGACTGTATTTAGCTTTATTTTTTCAATTATTGTTGTCGTTATTTCTTTAGTTTTAATAACCAGCTTCCCCATTTAAAAAAATTTTTAAGCAAAAAGATCAACTTGACTTGTGATTATCATTTCACATACCTTGATAGCTATTACAAAAATATTGGCTTAGTAAATTCAATAATTAAAGGAGCTAAAAAACACCATGTTTTTATACAAATGTATAATAAACAAGATGATAATTGAATTTAATAACAAGAAATTTAAACTATAAGGGATGCCAAAAATTGTTATTTAAAATGCCAACACATCGATATAGACAGTCTATTTTTCCCTTTTCATTTAAACCCAAACATCTTGCTTTGGCTTTAGGCTTTTTTTTCACTAATCATTTATACGCCGAAAGCTTAAGTTATGCTGAAGCAGAGCAGCAAGCTTTGAAAAGTTCATATAGTACTCAAGCCAACCAAGCATTACAGCAAGCATCTCAATTAGAAGCTGAAGCAGTAAAGGGCCTCGGATTACCTAGAGTTGATTTGAATGTCAGAGCCTATGCTTTTCATAGTGAAACAGATGTACCTCTTGGCTCTTTTAAACAAAAACTTGAGAATGATCTAAGCCAAGGGCTAAATGATAAACTTTCACAGTGGAACAATGTCATTCCATCAGATGTGCTGGGACAAGTTCAAGAAGGCGCAAACCAAACCATACATGATGGTATAAATCGCTTTCCTGATTACGCAAACCTGACTATCGAAGATCAGGTGGTACGCCCTTCTATTTCAGTCGTAATGCCACTCTATACAGGCGGCTTAACCAGCAGTGCTAAAAAAATAGCAAATATACAAGCACAGCGCTCTGAACTTTCAAGCCTACAACAACAAGATATACAGCGATTTGAAGTAGTACAAAGTTACTTTAATGTGCAGTTACAGCAGCAGCTGGTTGCAAGTAGCTTATTTAACTTTAATGCGATGCAAAAACATTACAGCAATGCCCTAAAGCTGGAACAACAAGGATTTATTAGTAAAGGGCAACGCATGCAATTTGAAGTCGCGCGTAATAATGCAGAACGTACTTTACAAAATGCTCAAGCTAACTTAAACGCCAGCCGCTTTAGCCTTAATAATCTTTTACATCAACAAAATAATGTCGATTTAAGTACACCATTATTTGTAAACAACACTCCCAGCCAGTCTCTAGAATCACTTTTAACCAGTTATTCACAAAAGTCTAGCCTTGTACAAAAAATGCAGATGGATACTCAACTGGCTAACGTAAATATTCAAGCTCAACAAGCAGCAAAAAAACCAAGTCTATTTGCATTTGGTGAATATGCTCTTGATGAAAATGAAAACTGGATTGTCGGTGTAATGGCAAAATACAACCTATTTTCTGGGGTAGATAAAAATAAGAATATTCATGCCGCTGAATTAAAGCGCTACGCTTCTGAACTCATGACTGAACGAACTAAACAAGAGATTGAAGCACTTTTGAATAAATCATATAACGAGCTCAACTCTGCTCAACAAAGTCATCAGCTTTTACAAAGAAACGTAAATGCCGCTCAAGAAAACCTACGTATTCAAGAACTTTCTTTCCGCGAAGGAATGGGTACAGCAACCCAAGTGATTGATGCGCAAAATGCATTAAGTGCGTTAAAAACTGAAATGGCTTTAAATGCTTATAAATATGTCATGTCACTCGCGACTTTATTGCAAAGTCACGGCTCAATTGACCAGTTTAAAGCTTATGTCAATCAACCACATACCGACTATATTCGTTAATGGGAGTATAAAATGAATCAAGACTCAGCTCATTCAGAACAAGATTCTCCTGTTGCGGATACGGCAGAAACCACCCAAGTTCAAAAAGATGATCAAGTTAGTGACCATCAAGAATCAAACACAAATAAAGATGATTCAAAACCACCTAAAAACTCTAAAATTAAACTGATTATTGGTGTAATTATTATTGCCCTATTAGGTTTAATTATTTTTGGTTTGTGGAAAAGCTATCAGCCGAAACCTATTGAACTTCAAGGCCGAGTTGAAGCTGAAACTATTCACGTAAGTACAAAAGTTCCAAGTCGTATTGAAGAAATTTATGTACAAGAAGGCCAGAAAATTTCCAAAGGCCAGCCCCTTGTTCGTTTGGTTAGCCCTGAAATAGAAGCTAAAAAGCAACAAGCTTTGGCTACCTTACAATCGGCTTTAGCATTTCAATCTACGATAGATCGAGGTTCTCAACAAGAAAATATCGATACTCTTTATGCCAACTGGCAAAGTACGAAAGCACAAGCAAACCTTGCCAAAACTACTTACCAACGTGGTGAGAATTTATATAGACAAGGCGTCATTTCACGTCAAAGAAGAGATGAAATGCTTGCTGCACAAACTTCTGCTCAAGAATTAAGTGAAGCCTCTTATCAGCAATATGCCCGTGCAAAACGTGGCAGTACCAGCCAACAAAAATCTACAGCAGATGCACAGGTTGAAATTGCAAAAGCTGCAGTAGCTGAAGCAAAAGCTTTAGAGGAAGAGACACGTTTACTCTCACCTATTTCAGGCACAGTTTCAAAAACTTATGGTAAACCTTCTGAATTAGTCGCTATGGGCGTGCCTGTTGTCAGCATTTTAGAAGATGATGATTTATGGGTAAGTTTAAACGTAGGTGAAAATCAATACGCCTCTGTTTATAAAAATAAAACTCTTGAAGGATTCATTCCAGCTCTTAATCAGAATGTGAATTTTAAAATCAAGAATATTGATGCTGAAGGTGAATTTGCCACCATTAAAACGACTCGCCAAACTGGAGGCTATGATATTCGTAGCTTCAAATTACATCTGGTACCTGAAAATCCTGTCAAAGACTTAAAGGTTGGTATGAGTGTTCTATTTAAAATTAAAGAAGAAAAATAAAGCATGTTTGCCAGTATATTACGGGAACTAAACTATCTAAAAAGCAATAAATGGGATTTGTGTATGGTGACACTTATCCCTGCTTTTATCATTTTCATGTTTAGCAGCATGTTTTACGCAGGTAAAGCTGAACACTTACCAATTGCAATTATTGATCAGGACCAAAGTGAACTCAGCCGTAATATTGAAAAGTATCTTTCGTTGAATCATACAGTAGACATTAAAACAATTACGGCAAGTTCTGCTGAGGCTGAACAACTACTCAATGAAACCAAAATATGGGGGTATGTTTTTATTCCAGACGGTGCTGAAAAGCGCTTCGTTAAAGCACAAGATGCTCAAATCAGCATTGCATTTAATCAGTCTTTTTTTAGTGTCGGAAACACCATTTCTTCAGCAATGCTGGTCAGTACCCTCAATGCTTTAGCAGACTATGCTGGTCAAAGTTATCTTGTAAATAGTATTCCCTATTTAGATGTTCCTACGGCTCATGTAAAAATCTCAACGCTTTATAATCCAAGTATGAGCTATGAATTTTACTTAGAACCTTTCATGGTTCCTGCTGTATTACACTTATTGTTATGTTGCTGTGTTGCCTTTGCTATTGGACAAGAACTTAAACGTGGCACATTAACAGCATGGGTAAACCGAGAAAGTTTTATTCAAGGCTTATTGGCCAAAAATCTGCTTTATAGCCTTATATTTTGTGCATGGACATGGGTATGGATGTTTTGGCTAGTCGAAATCCGTGGCTGGTTCGTAGCAGGTTCTCTTAGTTTATTGTTATGTGCACAGTTTTTACTTTATTTTGCCTATGCTTTGATTAGTAGCACCGTCATTCTTGCAACCAAAAATTTAAGTAAGACTTTTGGCTTTATCGCAGTATATGGCGGCTCTTCTTTAAGTTTCGCAGGCGTTACGTTACCTTTAAATAATGCGCCTATTTTCACCAAGTTTTGGTCACTCATTATTCCTTATACTCCTTATGCCAAGCTTCAAACCGAACAATGGGTGATCGGCAGTCCAGTTTTCATTTCAATGATTCCTTTTTTAATACTCATCGGTTATTGCCTGATTTACTTCTTTTTAAGTTGTCTATTGCTTAAAAAATTAGTTCGAGGGGCAACACAATGAAAGAATTCTTTAAGGCTTATGGGCAAACATTTAAAGACATTGTAAGTAATAGCTCAGTTTTCACAACGCTAATTTTATCGGTCATTCTTTACAGCTTTTTTTATCCTACCGCCTATAAAGCTGAGCGTGCAGAATCTATTCCTATTGTCATTGTTGATGAAGAACAAAGTCTCTTAACTTCTCAATTAATCGGTCAAAGTGCAAATAGTCCCCATGTTCATATTGTTACTGTTACAAGCAATTTCTTACAAGCAGAACAAATGGTTCGTGAACAAAAAGCCGATGGTATTTTACTTTTACCCAACAACCTAACTCAAAGCTTGCGCAGAGGAGAAACAGGCGGAATTGGCTTATATTTAAGTACTACCAACTTTTTAAAAACTAAAGAAATTGGTTTAGGTCTGGCAACCTCGATAGAAGCTACATTAAAAGAATATGTTGAAAAATTTGGACAACGCACACACTTCCAGCCAGCGCTTTCTATTCATCAGGTGCCGTTATTTAATCCCCTTTCAGGATATGGAAGTTATATTTTTCCAGCTGTTGCATCTTTGATTATTCATCAAACGATTGTGCTAGGTTTGGCAATGTTAATAGCTAGCTATCGGGAGCAACGTGAAAAGATTACAGCTGTTCGTTTTGCTGGAATCTTCGCAAGTATATTTACTATTGGTTGTTTGGGCTGTTTTTATCTTTTCGGTTTTACCTTGTGGTTCAATGACTACCCACACGGTGGAAATTTTATAGGTCTACTCATTGCTGTTCCAATTTTTATTAGTTGTGTGATTGGACTCGGCATGTTGATCGGTTCACTTTTGGATATGCCGGAACGTGCCGGACATATTATTGTATTTAGCTCTGTACCTTTATTCTTACTAACTGGAGCCGCTTGGCCTCATCAAGCAATGCCTGAATGGTTACAATGGTTTGCGTGGTGTTTACCATCAACACATGGGGTACAAATGTTTGTGCAACTTAACCAGATGGGTGTTCCATTAGCCACGGTTGTACCAAAACTGATTTTTCTTGGGACCCTTGGATTAATATTGGTGAGTTTATCTTATTATCGGCTTGTTAAAAAACCTTCTTCATAAAATAAAAAAGGAAGCTTATGCTTCCTTTTTTTATTAAAGTTTTACTTACTCTTCAGAAGCATCTTCATTATTTGATACAACTTCTTCGCTATCAGTTTCAGTAGTATCTACTTCGCCTTCGAGAAACTCTTCCTCATCTTCGACAGCTTCAATAGACACAACGCCTACTAGAGTTTCCTCTTCGCTTAAGCGAATTAGACGTACACCTTGTGCATTACGACCAGTCATTGCAACCTCTGCTGCACGGGTACGAACTAATGTACCGCCATCAGAAATAAGTAACAATTCTTTGGTTTCGTCAATAGACACTGCACCAACAAGCTCACCGTTACGTTCGCTTGTCTTAATCGCAATTACACCCTTACCGCCACGCTTCTTGGTCGGGAAGTCATTTACTGGAGTACGCTTACCATAACCGTTGGCACTTGCACACAGTACTTCACCTGTTTCAGGTACAACTACAAGCGATACGATACGACTTACTAAATTTGAATCTGCTGAATCGTCATTATCATCTGATTCATCATTTTCAACATCTGCATCTTCTTCACTTAAAGTACTGCTTGCAAAGCTCACGCGCATACCACGAACACCTTTCGCAGTACGACCCATTGCACGTACGTCAGTCTCAGCAAAACGGATTGCCTTACCTTCGTTCGAGAACAACATGATTTGCTGATTACCATCAGTAATCGCAACACCGATTAAGGTATCTTCTTCATTGAGTTCAATTGCGCGTAAACCATTTGAACGGATATTAGCGAATTGCTCTAAATCAACACGTTTAACCGTACCTGATGCTGTCGCCATAAATACGTAATGGTTTTCTGGGAACTCAGTTAACGGCAAGATAGCTGTCACTGTTTCATTCGCATCTAAAGGTAACAAGTTCACAATCGGACGGCCTTTGGCACCACGTGATGCTTGAGGCACTTCAAACACACGAAGACGATATACTTTACCTACGTTGGTAAAGCACAGCACAGTCGCATGGTTTGAAGCTACAATGAGATGTTGAATAAAATCATCATCTTTCATTGAAGTTGCCGACTTACCACGACCACCACGGCGCTGAGCCTGATAGTCTGAAAGTGGTTGAGTTTTTGCATAACCTGTTTGTGAAACCGTTAATACAACTTGCTCTTCAGGAATTAAATCTTCACGACTAAAATCAATACGTGATTCAATAATTTCAGTGCGACGCCCATCACCATACTGTTGTAGTACCAGTGCCAACTCTTCACGAATTACAGCCATCAATAAGTTAAAATCATTCAAAATCGCAGTAAGTTCAGCGATTTGACCTAAAATTTCAGTATATTCTGCATGTAATTTGTCTTGTTCAAGACCTGTTAAACGGTGTAAACGTAATTCTAAAATTGCGCCTACTTGTGTTGGTGATAAACGATAAATCGATTCAGTTAAACCAAATGGACGATTTGGATCTTCACCTTCGATTTCATCTGGACGAACAGAAATTGCGCCAGCTTTTTCAAGCAATGAAACGACACCACCACCTGCCCACTCACCTGCAAGTAAACGCTCACGCGCTTCAGCAGGGTTAGCAGAAGTTTTAATAGTCTCGATAATTTCATCGATATTGGCTAAAGCAACGGTTAACCCTTCTAAGATATGACCACGTTCACGTGCTTTACGCAGTTCGAACATAGTACGGCGTGTCACAACTTCTTGGCGGTGACGGATAAATGCCGCAATAATATCTTTCAAATTCATCAATTTTGGTTGTCCATTATCAAGACAAACCATGTTGATGCTGAATGAGTTCTCAAGCTGGGTATTTAAGAATAAGTTATTTACAACGACTTCCGCGTTTTCACCACGCTTTAAGTCAATTGCAATACGCATACCTTCTTTGTCAGACTCATCACGAAGTTCTGAAATACCTTCAAGTTTTTTCTCTTTCACTAACTCGGCAATACGTTCAATAACTCTTGCTTTGTTTACTTGATATGGAATTTCAGTAAAGACAATCGTTGTACGGCCTGTCTTTTCATCTTCTTCGAAATGGTACTTACCACGAATATGTAAGCGGCCCTTACCTGTACGGTAAGCATCAACAATACCTGATTTACCGTAAATAATACCGCCTGTAGGGAAGTCAGGACCAGTAATATATTCCATCAATCCTTCAATCGAGATATTTGGATTGTCAGCATAGGCTAAGCACGCATTTACAACTTCTGTCATGTTATGCGGTGCCATGTTGGTTGCCATACCTACGGCAATACCAGCAGCACCATTAATTAACAGGTTAGGAACACGTGTCGGAAGTACTTCAGGAATACGCTCAGATCCGTCGTAGTTATCTTCCCAGTCAACCGTGTCTTTTTCTAGATCTGCAAGAAGCTCATGTGCAAGCTTGGTCATACGGACTTCGGTATAACGCATTGCAGCTGCGCTATCACCATCAATCGAACCGAAGTTACCCTGACCATCTACCAATAAATAACGTAAGCTAAAGTCCTGAGCCATACGTACAATGGTTTCATAAACAGCTGAGTCACCATGAGGGTGATATTTACCGATTACGTCCCCAACAACACGCGCAGATTTCTTGTAGGCTTTGTTATAGTCATTGCCCAATTCGTGCATGGCATAAAGCACACGACGGTGAACAGGTTTCAGACCGTCTCTCACATCCGGCAATGCACGAGATACGATTACACTCATCGCGTAATCTAAATATGAATGCTTGAGTTCGTCCTCAATGGCAATCGGTCGGATTTCCGATACGCTCATGCATACTCCTTCTTACAGATAGAAATTTCCATCTGCTTATATGTCTTGATCTTGCAAAAAATTTAGTTCCGGAAACTGAACTAAAATCGAAAAAAATATAGCTGTATACTATAGCATAAAAGCACTGTGTAATGTGCGGAATCTACACTGCCAATCTGGTGATATTTGTATAATTTAATTGCATATTATTCTTATCATATCGCCATAACAGGCATCTTCTCATCTTCGTAAAACTATGTGATTTTTATTCTATAAAAATCAAACCTCAAATGAGAGAAAAGTCTCAGTTATACATTTCAGATCAGTATTCATAATAAAAAACCCCTAGTAAAAACTAAGGGTTTTTTAGCTTTAATCAGTAAAAATTAAAGTTTAGATACCAATTCTGGTACTACAGTGTTCAAATCACCAACTAACCAGTAGTCAGCAACACTGTTGATTGGCGCTTCTTCGTCTTTGTTGATTGCAACAATAACTTTAGAATCTTTCATACCAGCTAAATGTTGGATCGCACCAGAAATACCTACAGCAACATAAAGCTCAGGCGCAACGATTTTACCAGTTTGACCAACTTGGAAATCGTTAGGTACAAAGCCCGCATCAACTGCTGCACGTGAAGCACCTTGTGCTGCACCAAGCTTGTCAGCTAATGGATCAAGTACTTTATGGTAGTTCTCACCAGAACCTACGCCACGACCACCAGAAACTACGATGCGAGCCGCAGTTAATTCTGGACGATCAAGCTTAACGATTTCTTCAGATACGAAGTGAGAAATACCCGCATCTTTTACTTCGCCAACTGTTTCAACAGCAGCTGAACCGCCTTCCGCAGCAACTGGATCAAATGCTGTACCACGAACAGTACCAACAATGATTGCTTCGTCAGATTGAACAGTTGCAATCGCGTTACCAGCGTAGATAGGACGCTTGAATGTGTTCGCAGATTCAACAGAAATGATATCTGTGATCATGCTTACATCAAGAAGAGCAGCAACACGTGGAAGAATGTTCTTACCAGTCGTTGTAGAAGCAGCTAAAACGTATTTGTAACCTTTAGCCAAGTCAGCAACTAAGCCAGCTACGTTTTCAGCTAATTGGTTTGCATAAGCAGCGTTGTCAGCAAGTAAAACTTTGCTTACACCAGCAACTTTAGCAGCAGCATCAGCAACTGCTTGAGCACCAGAACCAGCAACTAATACAGTAATATCACCACCGATTTTTTGTGCTGCAGCAACAACGTTTAAAGTAGCACCGTTAAGTACTTGGTTGTTGTGGTCAGCGATAACTAAAATACTCATGATTTTATCCTTCCGTATTAGATCACTTTCGCTTCATTTTTCAATTTTTCAACAAGCTCATCTACAGATTTCACTTGTACGCCAGCTTTACGTTCTGCTGGAGCTTCAACTTTAACAGTTTTAAGCTTAGTACCAGCTGTAACGCCATAATCAGCAGGAGATTTAGTATCAAGTGGCTTCTTACGAGCTTTCATGATGTTAGGCAATGCAGCATAACGTGGCTCGTTCAAACGCAAGTCAGTCGTAATAATTGCAGGAAGTGTAAGCTCAACAGTTTGTAAACCACCGTCAACTTCACGAGTCACTTGTACTTTACCGCTATCAACTTTCACTTCAGAAGCGAATGTACCTTGACCAGCACCTAATAATGCACCAAGCATTTGACCTACTTGGTTAGAGTCATCATCAATTGCTTGTTTACCAAGAAGGATAAGTTCTGGTTTTTCAGCTTCAACAACACCTTTTAAAATTTTAGCAACTTCTAAAGCGCCAATTTCATCAGTAGTTTCAACCAAAATACCACGGTCTGCGCCTAGAGCCATTGCAGAACGGATTTGTTCTTGAGCTTCTTTAGGACCTACAGAAACAACAACGATTTCTGATACTGTTCCTTTTTCTTTTAAGCGAACCGCTTCTTCCACTGCGATTTCACAAAATGGGTTAATTGACATTTTTACGTTGGTAAGGTCAACCCCACTATTGTCCGGCTTAACACGAACTTTAACGTTGGCATCAACCACGCGTTTTACAGCAACAAGAGCCTTCATGTAATCCTCGGCTGTTCTAGCAAAAGTAAATGTTGAGAAAAGTATATTAACTCTTCAATTAAAATTTTTTAGGTACCCTATCTTGCAATGTGTTTGGCATTTCGGTCAAGTCACAATTTCCGCTACTGCTATAAAAAAGATGAAATGCTCAGTTCATAAAAAATTTTTAAACTGCTATGAGGATCTATTTTATTCTTTTTACACTCTATTTTATATATTGATTTTTATTATCTTTTTATCTTATTTAGCATATTAGCTAGAAATATAAGATTACTTTTTAAAGCCTTCAATTCAAGGTTTTTTAGACCCAGTCGTCCACAAAATACTCAAAGATCAAAATTGTCAATTGGGTAGTTTCCCTTATTTCTCTTAAACAAATTTGTAAAAAAATACAAATGATCTCTACATTCACCTAAAACATCTCAATTTAATTATCTTTGATTGAGTCTATTTTTTAACTTTTAGCTTTTATGTGCCCTTGGATGGGCTTGATCATACACTTGAGCCAAATGATCGAAATCAATATGGGTATAAATTTGTGTTGTAGATAAATTACTATGGCCTAGCATTTCTTGTACTGAACGCAAGTCACCGCTACTCGATAGCATATGGCTAGCAAAACAATGTCTGAGTAAATGTGGATGTAAATCGACATTTACACCTGCTCTTTGTGCCTGAAGCTTCACTCGTTTTTCAATTTGCCTTGGAGTGAGCGCCCCTCCTCGTAAGGAAATAAAGACAGAATCATTTTGATCAAAATGTCCTTTCCAAATTTTATAAACTTTCAACCAGTTCAATAGGCTTTCTTTTGCTTTTTTCCCAAATGGTACTATACGGGTTTTATTTCCTTTACCTGTAATACGAACAAGTTGGCGATTAAAATCTACATCTTTAACAGTTAATCCCTGCAATTCAGCCAGACGTAAACCACTTGAGTAAAGTAACTCGAGCATCGCTTTGTCTCTTAACCAAAGCTGCTGATCAATTGGTTTTTCAGGCATAGGTTGATCTAAAATTTGATTAACTGTTTCTATGTCGATCATGCCTGGTAAAGGTCTAGGTTGGCGTTTTAACTTAAAATCGTCAGTAGGATTAATTTCTAGATATTTGCCTTGTTCAGCCCACTTCATAAACTGGCGAATTGAAGTGAGATGGCGTTGCATACTACTTGAACTTAACTGGTCCTGTTCGACACGCTGCGCTAAGTACTCTCTTAAATCTGAAGCTTCAATATTTCTCAAATCTAGTTGTTTGTGCTCGCAGAACTCAAGAAAGCTTTTAACATCTCTTTCATAAGCCGTAATTGTATGCTCAGATTGATTCTGTATTTTTCTTTCTTTTAACCACATTGAGAGCAGTTGTAATGCAAAATCCAAATTGCTCTCCATTTATTTGCTCATTTTTTTGAGTGTACCAAAAACTATGTGATCATGAAAATTTAATACCGCACAACCTAATGCTGATCTAATTTATATATTACAATTTAAACCAAGTATTCATTGGACTTTGCGGCCATGACCACCATACTCATTCCTTATTTAATCGCGATTACCTTACTTACACTTACACCTGGTTTAGATACGACTTTAATTATTCGTACAGCAACACTTGAAGGTAAATCGAAAGCGTTTCAAGCAGCAGTAGGTATTTGTCTTGGCTGTATTGTATGGGGAATTGTGGTTGCTTGTGGTCTGGGTGCTTTACTCATGGCTTCTGATTTAGCTTTTAATATTCTGAAATGGATGGGTGCTGCTTATTTAGCGTGGCTGGGTTTGAATATGATTTTAAAACCACGTAACCAAATCGCAGACATGCAAGAGAATAGTTCAGACATATCCCCTTCACAGAATTGGTTTATTAAAGGTTTTTTGGGTAATTTACTTAATCCCAAAGTTGGTATTTTTTATATTTCATTTCTTCCGCAGTTTATTCCACCACAAGCATCGGCAGTTACTTGGGTGATGGGACTGGTAATGATTCATGTGGTGATTGGAATGTTATGGTCAACTTTATTAATTTTGGCTATGCAGCCACTGTCACGTTATCTTAAGCAACCAAAATTTGTGAAATATATGGATCGGATTACCGGCAGTATTTTTGTGTTGTTTGCTTTGAAATTAGCTTTGAGTAAAAGATAAATTTTAAAAAGCATGCTAACACAGCACGCTTCCGTTTTTAAAAACTTACTTCATCTTTTTTAAATAATCTTTAATTTGTGCGGCCACTTCATCAGCATGTTCTTCTGCCAATTGATGGTCGCCATTTTTCACAACATATAACATCGAATTTTCAAATTTTTGATTTAAATATTGCCCCACCTGAACGGGGCTCACTGGATCGTTATCGCCCCAGATTAATAAAGTTTCAATGTTTATATCTGATAAAAACTCTTCGTAGTTAACATTGGTAGTAATAAACCAATCAGGATATTTTAAAAATGTTTGGCGGTATGCTTCACGCCAGTCTTGTACATTAAATCGCTTAAGGTCGATTCCACCAGAAGTAGCAATTAAGACCAGCCCTTTCACCAAATGAGTTTTTTTTAGCGCTGCGGCAACGGCAAAAATCCCACCCATTGATTGAGCAATAATTACAGATTCTTCATTAATTTGATCGACCACATAATTTGTTAGGTCTTCAAAACTCTTCACTTCAAGGGATTCTGGTGTATCGCCAAAACCGGGGTAACCAATAATTTTTGTACGGTATTGATGAGGTAATTTTTCAATTAAAGGATGCCAAAAACTAATACTTCCTGAAGCACCGGGTAAGAAAATTAAATTATTCATATTTTTATAAAGTAATAAAATTAAAAATTTATTGTACATATAAAAGAAACCTCTTTTATCACTTTAGCTGATGAAAAGAGGCTTCTATTTAGGTAATGCTATTAACCTTGGAAATAACGTAAATCCAAACGCCCATCATATACATGAGTTGTTGGACCCGTCATCCAGACCACATCACCTTCTTGCCATTCAATTTGTAACTTACCACCAGCAAGTTCAACTTCAACTGAGTTCGCAAGCAAGCCACGGCGCATACCACTTACTGCAGCGGCACAAGCACCTGTACCACATGCAAGGGTTTCACCGACGCCACGCTCAAATACACGTAAGCGAACATGTTTTTCATCAATTACTTGCATAAAGCCAGCATTAACACGTTCAGGAAAACGTTTATGTGACTCAACTTGTGGGCCAATGCCAGCAACATCTGCAGTTAATACATCTGGAACAATAGTGACAGCATGGGGGTTGCCCATATTAACCACATCAATATTAATGTTCTGGTCGTTAGCTAACTCAAGTGTATATAAAGCTTCAGGTTGTTCAGCAATGAATGGAATTTCATTCGGCAAGAACTTCGGGTAGCCCATATTGACGCGAACCCAACCATTTTGTCCCAATTCAGGTTTTACGATACCTGCTTTGGTTTGGACAGTAATACTTGTTTTCGTTGTTAAATGACGCTCATGGACAAAACGAGCAAAACAACGTACACCGTTACCACATTGTTCAACTTCAGAACCATCTGCATTAAAAATACGATATTTAAAATCTGCTTCCGGTAAATCTGGCGGTTCAACAATTAAAAGCTGATCAAAACCAATGCCAAAATGACGATCGGCTAAGCGTTGAATTGTTTCTGTATCTAAATAAGCACGTTGGCTGATTAGATCAACCACCATAAAGTCGTTGCCTAGGCCATGCATTTTAGTAAATTCTAACAACATTTCATTTACTCCTCAGGCAATAAGCGTTCTTTTTCCCAAAGGGATTCAACCGTTTCACGCTCACGAATCAAATGGGCTTTATCGCCTGACACCATCACTTCTGCGGCACGTCCACGTGTATTGTAATTTGAACTCATTACAAAACCATAAGCGCCAGCGCCAAGAACAGCTAATAAGTCATTTTCTTTTAAAGCCAATGAACGATCTTTACCAATGAAGTCACCTGTTTCACAGATTGCACCCACAAGATCCCAAGTTTTTTCTTCAGTATCAGAACTTGGCACTACAGGTTGGATATCCATCCACGCTTCATATAAAGCAGGGCGAATTAAATCATTCATTGCAGCATCAATAATGGCAAAGTTACGGTGGCTCGTTGGCTTGAGCAAATCAACTTTTGTTAAAAGCACACCTGCATTTGCACTAATGCTACGACCCGGCTCCATATAAACCTTGAGACCTAACTTTTCTAAAGCAGGTTTCATTGAGTTGGCATATTCTTCAACACTTGGTGGTGTTTCATCTTTATAACAAACACCCAAACCACCACCGATATCAATGTGTTTAAGAGTAATACCAAGTTTTTTCAATTCTTCGATCATCACCATGACACGATCTAAAGCGTCAACAAACGGTTTAGTCTCGGTCAATTGCGAACCAATGTGACAGTCAATGCCTATGATTTCAAGGTTTGGTAAAGATGCAGCATATTGATAGGTTTCATAAACGGTATCACTTGGGATACCAAATTTATTTTCTTTTAAACCAGTTGAAATATAAGGATGAGTTTTTGCATCTACGTCTGGATTTACACGTAAAGAAATTGGCGCTTTTTTGCCTAGACGTGCTGCAACCTTTTGAAGACGGTCTAGTTCTGCATAAGACTCTACGTTAAAACAAGCAATACCTACATTTAACGATGTTTCGATATCGGCTTCAGTTTTACCTAACCCAGAAAAAACAACTTTAGATGCATCTCCACCCGCTTTTAAAACACGTGCAAGTTCACCACCTGATACGATATCAAAACCAGCACCAAGTTTTGCCAACACATTAAGAACAGCTATATTTGAGTTAGATTTCACCGCAAAACAGATTTGATGATCAATAAAATCAAAAGCACGGTCCATATCTAAGTAATGTTTTTCAAAAGCTGCTTTTGAATAAACATACAAAGGGGTGCCAAATTGCTGCGCAAGCTGCTCCATAGAACATTGCTCTGCATGCAATACTCCATTAATGCGAGTGAAACTCATGAATGTGTCCTTATTTCAAAGCTTAAGGTGAAGTTGTTTGGGTTGGGGCTGATGATTCAACTGGCTGTTCAGCCTGCTCATCCTGTTGAACAACTTGTTTCTGTTCTTTATTACGATAGAGCAAGTATTTCGCACGTTTGTCATAATTCGGATCAGAAGGTAGCTGTAATGCTCCTGACTGACCACAAGCGCTAAGCAAAATACTGCTGCTCAATAAACTGATGAGGCAAATGACACGACGCATCTGAGCACCTGATTTAAACAATTCGATGCAGTATACCGTGATCATGCAGGCGGCTAAAGAGTAAACTTAAAGAGAAAAACAATATGCATAAAAAACGCCAGCTTTTCAGCCAGCGTTTGATCATAACCAAATAAATTTAATTACTTTTTATGACGTGGTTTATAGAAGAAGAAATAACCAATGATCAAGATAACAAACCAAATTGGGCTGACTTTAAGCGCTTTGAACGTATCTGGCTCTAAAGACAGCACGTAAATCATACCAATAAAGAAAATAATCGTGATCCAACATGTAAATAGACCGCCTGGCAATTTAAATGTTGATTTGGCATGCAGCTCAGGACGCGTAGTGTAGTAACGGATATAACTCCAGATAATGAGTAACCACACGCAAATGAACAGAATCGTTGAAAGGGTCGTTGCAAGCGTAAATGCCTCAACTGTATTTGGAACAAAATACTGTAACGCCGCCCCTAACAATAAACATGCAGCAGAGAAATACAATCCATTTGCCGGTACCGCACGTCTATTCAATTTACCAAAAGCTTTTGGACCCTGATCTTCACGAGATAAACCAAATAACATACGGCTTGTTGAGAAGACACCACTGTTCATTGACGACATCACTGATGACAATACAACCAAGTTCATCAAGATCGCAGCTGCTGCCACGCCTGCTTGACTAAACAAGTTTACAAATGGGCTGATCGCTGGATCAATTTTATTCCATGGCGTTACAGACATTACAATCAATAATGCCAATACGTAGAAAATAATGATACGGATTGGAATTGAGTTAATTGCTTTTGGTAAGTTACGTGCTGGATCTTTCGTTTCCGCAGCCGTTGTTCCCACAAGTTCCACACCAACGAAGGCAAAGATTGCGATTTGGAAGCCTGCCAAGAAGCCATGCACTCCTGTTGGGAAGAAACCACCATTCGCCCAAAGATGAGTAAATGAAGCAACTTCACCTGTACTTGAGGTAAAGCCTGTAAAGATCATCCATAGGCCCACAGCGATTAAAATAATAATCGCAAGAATCTTAATAAGCGCAAACCAGAATTCTAACTCACCAAATAAGCGAACTGTTAACAGGTTTAAACCCATAATAAATACAATCGCGGCAACACTGATCATCGCCCCTTCGACAGGCGAGAAAGGCAGACCATTATTGAAGAATTGTAAGTAGTAGATAATTGCAGAAAGGTCAGCGATACCAATAGTGATCCAACATAACCAGTATGTCCATCCCACAAAGTAACCCGCCCATGGACCGATTAAATCTGTGGTGAAGTCAATAAATGATTTATAGGCAAGATTTGAAAGAAGTAATTCACCAAGCGCACGCATGACAAAAAACACCATCGCACCAATGATCAGATAGATGAATAAGATCGACGGACCAGCAAGGCTAATTGTTTTACCCGATCCCATGAATAATCCGGTACCAATTGCACCACCAATCGCAATCAGCTGTAAATGCCGATTGGAGAGGCTTCGATGGAGCTCACCTTGTTCATGAGGCTCGCTCAGATTTTGATTCGACATCTTATAAATACACTCCAGTAATTTTTTTAGTCCGTTAGCTAAATTCAAATCAAAAGATGATATCGCACCATTTGCAGGTATCTTTTAAATGTATATTTTTTGACAACTTTTCAGCTAACCAATTTGTCTGTATTGCTGATGATTCCAAGCTAAATACAATTATGGCCGATAATACGCACAAGCCTATTGCAATACAACGCACTTTTAAGTCAACTTTTGTCTGATCAGTTCAAAATAAATCAATGAAAAAGGCCACCATAAAGGTGGCCTTTTAGAGTGAAGTGATTAAAGTAAATGCATCTTTTAAAAGCTTACTTTTGCTTATTCTTCAATTTTTCTTCCCAGAATGTCGCATTTTTAATTCCTAATTTAATAGGATCAAATGTGAATTCCTTTACACCAGCCTTTTGCTGTTCTTCGTAATCTTTCAATGCCTTAATAGTTGGTTTCCATACAAAATAAGTCACAATAATTCCGACAATATTAATCCATGCCATTAAACCGACACCAATGTCACCAATACCCCAAATATAACCAGTTGCACTTAAAACCCCATAAGATACAGAGAGAATAATAAAGCACTTCGTCACAAATAATAACGATGGAGATTTTGTAATATAGCTTAGATAAGTAATGTTAGTTTCAGCAATATAGTAATATGCAACAATTGTTGTAAACGCGAAGAAGAATACAGCTAACGCCACGAATATTTGACCAAAATTACCAAACATTGTGCTCACTGCCATTTGTGTAAATGCAGGAGAGCCTATTTCAACAGTAGCTCCAACATGTTGCACAATAAATTGACCAGCTTCTAATGTACCTTGTACGTTATACATACCTGTAATTAAAATCATGAATGCTGTTGCAGAGCAGACAAATAATGTATCGACATAAATCGAGAATGCTTGTACAAAACCTTGTTGAGCTGGGTGTTGAACTTCTGCCGCAGCCGCTGCATGTGGTCCTGTTCCTTGCCCTGCCTCATTTGAATAAACACCACGTTTTACCCCCCAACCGATCGCTGCACCAAGCCCCGCCATAGGAGAAAAAGCATCTTCAAAAATTAATTTGATTACACCAGGCAGTTCTTGAATATTCGCAATGACAATAACAACGGCCATTAGAATATAACCAGCTGCCATAAAAGGAACAACAAATTCAGCAAATCGTGCAATTCGTTTGATCCCGCCAAAAATAATGATGGCAAGTAAACTAACAATCACCACAAGCGCTACAAGTTTAAATAAACCAATATCACCAAAAA
This sequence comes from Acinetobacter sp. GRABPA_MV_2, assembly GCF_056725885.1. Taxonomy (NCBI): domain Bacteria; kingdom Pseudomonadati; phylum Pseudomonadota; class Gammaproteobacteria; order Moraxellales; family Moraxellaceae; genus Acinetobacter; species Acinetobacter sp. GRABPA_MV_2. The sequence goes on along the minus strand of NZ_JBWZNA010000003.1, from coordinate 65,037 downwards.
TAATTGCCCCTTCACCTGTAATCTGGGTAAATGCCTTCCCTACAGCATTTGCTTGAATACCGGGTAAAAATAAACCACAAGAAACAATCGCTGCTATAGCAAATACAACCCCTAACCAACGTTGTCCCAATCCTCTATCAAAATAAAATGCTGGGCCACCACGATATTGCCCTTGATATTCAACTTTATAGATTTGCCCTAACGTTGATTCTACATATGCCGTGCTTGCTCCTAAAAATGCGACCAACCACATCCAAAAGACAGCACCAGGACCACCAAAACCAATTGCGGCCGCCACCCCTGCAATATTACCAACGCCTACTCGACCAGATAATGAAACTGCAAGCGCCTGAAAAGATGAAATCCCCTGTTCAGAAGAAGTTCCTTTTATTAATAACCTTACCATTTCTTTGATTTGGCGTACTTGAACGAATCTAGTCAAAATAGAAAAAAATAAACCCGCGCCTAAGCACAGGTAAATAAGTCCTTTACTCCAGATTATGCTATTTATCCAATCAACAATTTCTGCTGCACTCATAGATATCAACCTTTTGTATTTTTTAAAATACAATACTCATAGTATTTTGTTCGTTTTCACTTCAGCAATATCTATGCCATATCAATAATAAACAGTTAGATACATACTTCAGTAAAAACACCTTCCTTGGGGATAGCTTAGATTTTTTATATCCACTGAAAACAAACTCTATCTGACTTGTAAAAATCCTATATCGTGTTATTTTTGGTGTCTTTCCCTTATTAGTTCCTTAGAAGCTCCCTTCAAATTCCTCATTATCTTTTATGAAAATTTTTGGAAATAAGAGTGAAGAACTTCCTAAGAACTATATTTATATAATATCGAGCAAAATTTCAATTTTTTATGAGCAAAGTCAAAACTGTTTACCGTTGCGAGCAATGTGGTGCCGATCATCTTAAATGGGCTGGTCAGTGCTCAGAGTGTGGTGAATGGAATTCTCTGACTGAAGTTAAACTTGAGCCAACCACTGCTCACCGTGCACGCCCTAAAATTGGTGGCTATGCTGGTCAAGTTGCTAACATTACAACGCTAAATAAGGTTTCAGTTTCGCATGAAACCCGTTTACCTACAGGTATTAGCGAATTTGACCGAGTGCTTGGCGGCGGTTTGGTGACAGGTTCTGTGGTGCTGATTGGTGGTGACCCCGGTATTGGTAAATCGACCATTCTTTTGCAAACTGCGACCTATATGGCCAGCGCAAAAAGCTCTGCACTTTATATTACAGGTGAAGAATCTTTATCTCAGGTGGCGCTTCGTGCGCAACGTCTTGACCTGCCAACTGACCAATTAAAAGTCATGGCTGAAACCTGTGTAGAACGCATTTGTGAAGTTTTAGAACAAGAAAAACCTGTAGTCGCTATTCTAGATTCGATTCAAACCCTTTATACAGAAACCCTCCAGTCAGCTCCGGGTGGTGTTTCACAAATTCGTGAATCAGCTGCGTTATTAACCCGTTATGCAAAAAATAGTGGCACAGCGCTATTCATTGTTGGCCATGTGACCAAAGAAGGTGCACTGGCAGGTCCGCGTGTTTTAGAGCATATGGTGGACTGCGTACTTTACTTTGAAGGTCAATCAGACTCACGTTATCGAATGATTCGTGCTGTTAAAAACCGTTTTGGCGCCGTCAATGAACTTGGCGTATTTGGCATGACTGATAAAGGCTTACGTGAAGTTGCTAACCCTTCTGCTATTTTCTTAAGTCGTTACGATGAAGCGATTCCCGGTTCAATTGTCATGATTAGCCGTGAAGGAACTCGCCCTCTTTTGGTCGAAGTGCAAGCTTTAGTTGATGATGCTCAAGGACAACCACGACGTGTTGCACTTGGTCTGGAACAAAACCGTTTAAATATGCTGCTTGCTGTAATGCATCGTCATGGCGGCGTGCAAACCACTGGACAAGATGTATACGTCAACATTGTAGGTGGCTTAAAAATTACCGAAACAGGTTCTGATTTGGCTGTCTTATTAGCCTGTGCTTCAAGTTTACGTACTAAAGCATTACCTCAACAACTTGCAGTTTTTGGTGAAGTTGGTCTCTCAGGTGAAATTCGTCCTGTTCCTAATGGTCAAGAGCGCTTAAAAGAAGCAGCAAAACATGGCTTTAAATATGTCATTTTACCTAGAGGTAACGCCCCTCAAAAGGCAATTCCGGGCGTACAAGTCATTGCCGTTGCTCGATTGCATGAAGCCTTGACCGAAGCCATGCAACTCAGTGATGAATTGACATAAAAAAACATACTTTTAAGGTTGAAATTTAAGGTAAATACCTGCATAAATACTATTGTAAATTAACTTTAAACAGGAATTTCCTATGGAAGTACACCAGCGTGGCTTGATTACCGGTATTTTAATGGCTGCTTTAGCAATTTCGCCTCTTGCTGAAGCTAAACGTGCAGGTGGTGGTAAAAGCCACGGTATGGCACGATCTACCACTTCAAGCCAGTCTTATCAACAACCTCGTCAAGTGACTCCAGTTCAACAAACTACTACAGCGCCTCAGAAATCTGGTCCAGGCGTTGGTTCAATGGTTGCAGCTGGTGTGGCTGGTGCTGCCGTAGGTGCTGTTGCAGCAAATGCTTTAGCTGATGACAAACCAACATCTACTGAACAACAAGCAACACAGGCACAAGCACAAGAAGAGAAAAAAGGTGGTATTCCAAGTTGGATTTGGGTATTACTTGCAGCAGCTCTAGCTTTCTTTGTATTCCGTAAATTGGGATCAAAAAAAAAATTAGCAGCTAATAATCCTTACGCACCAAATAATGGCGGTCAAAACCCATTTGGCCGTTCTGCTGCACCACAAGCAACTCCACGTAATGCTGGCGATAATACAAATATCTTTGGTCAATCTGTGGGTGGCGGTGCAGCAACGCAAGCACCTTTTGGCGGTGTTACAACGAGCAATGGCAATCAACTTCCAGATGGTAGTGAACCTGCTGCGTTCTTACGTATTGCACGTCAACGTTTTAATCACATCCAATCGATGAATACTGCAAGTAACATTGAAGAAATTCGCCGTTACTTAACACCAGAACTTTATAGTTCTATGTATAACGACATCATGGCAAACCAAGATCAGGATGTTGCTGAATTTAGTAACTTGAATGCGATGGTTGTAGACAGCGCGAATGAAAATGGTCAATACGTAGTAAGCGTACGTTTCACTGGTACAGTAAGTGAAGACCTAAACAGCTTGCCACAACCGTTTACAGAAATCTGGCACTTTGTTAAACCTGCTGGCTCTCAGCAAGACTGGGTTGTTGCAGGTATTCAACAAGCTTAAGCTAAATAAATCCTAAATAAAAAAGCCACAATATTGTGGCTTTTTTATTTGTCAGCGTTTAAGCAATTTCTGCTGGAAAGGTAACTACTTTTTCAATTTTGACCTGATCCATTGCAACCATGAGTAAACGGTCTACACCTAAAGCGATACCTGAGCATTCCGGCATATGAGGCAACGCTGCTAACAGATGCTCATCTAAAGGCATGACATGAAGGCCTTGTTTAGCTCGCTCTGCATTGTCTGCTTCAAAGCGTGAACGTAACACATCTGCATCGAGCAATTCATCGTAGGCATTGGCTAGCTCTAAGCCTTCAATATAAACCTCGAAACGCGCCGCGACCTCTTCCCCATCTTCATCTACTTTCACTTTTGCCAAAGAGGCCATTTCTGGTGGAAAGTCAGTTAAAAAAACTGGAGCATCAAATCCTAAACTAGGTTCAACAAAATGAGAAAATAACAAATCCATGTAAGCTAGACGGTCATCACCCAAATCAAGATTTAACCCCACACGATTTGCCGTATCTTTGAGTTGCTTCAACGTTGCTTGTAATGGATTAATATCAAGTCGATCTTGAAAGGCATGTTTATAACTTAAAATAAACGGACGAACTTCACCAAAACGATGCTGCAAACAGGTTTGCAATAAATCGGCTGTTTCATGCATCAACGCTTTTAAGTCTAGACCTGGGCGATACCATTCAAGCATGGTAAATTCACTATTGTGTTTACGCCCGTGTTCATCGTCTCGGAACACCTTACAAATCTGGTAAATCGGCCCACTACCGCTCGCCAATAAACGCTTCATGGCAAACTCTGGTGAAGTCTGTAAATATTGCGTTTGCAATTTGCCATTAATATGACGCAAAGCCTGAACCGAAGCTAAATGTACATCGGTGACACCTGCTTGTGAAACGATTGGTGTTTCGACTTCCATAACATCACGTTCCGCAAAAAACTGACGGATTTGGCTATAGAGCTTGGCACGTGCTTTTAAGGCCTCAATTGAACAAGTAGGTCGATAACTTAAACTCATGCCTGTGGTCCCCCATGTGCTGCCCATTCACGGCGCAGCGGATAATTTTTACGTAATAAATCAAATGCTTTTTGCTCTACTTTTCCGTCTTTAATACAAGCACGGATGTTGGCATCATCTTGAGCAATATCATAAATTTGAGATAGTTTTTGCTTTAATACAGCTTTTAAATCATGTCCCGAAAAATAGTCTTCGCATGCAGGTAGCTGAGTTTCAAAACGCTTATTAATGTCGTATCCAAATCTTTGGCAAAACGCTTCATAAATCATTTGTGTACCACGGGCTTTTCCTTCAAGGCTATAACCAGCAATATGCGGTGTTGCTAAAGCCAACATGTCTATGAGTTCTTCTGATATGACTGGTTCATGCTCAAATACATCAAGCACGACTTTACGCTGGGTACGTTGAATATCTTCCATTAAAGCGGCTTCTTTAACGATTGGGCCACGTGCACTATTAATTAAAATCGTATTCGGTTGAAGCGCTGCAAAAGCTTTTTCATCAAACAGATGATATGTGGTATGTTCACCATTTTTAGTAAGCGGCACATGAATTGAAATGGCATTGGCTTGTTGCAACAGAGTTTCTAAGCTTACATTTTCAATTGTGTCTAGTTTCACATATGGGTCAAAGCCAATTACATTCCAGCCAAGTAACTGAGCCATATAAGCCAAGCGCTTACCGACGTTGCCAAGGCCAACAATACCTAGGGTAAATTTTTCTTGTTGTTCTAAACGGTTTGCATCTAAATGAAGTAAAGCAGTAATGACATATTCAGCAACCGCTTGCGCATTACAACCAGCCGCATTTGCCCATGTAATTCCTTGTTTTTCTAACGCCGCAATATCTAAATGATCGGTCCCGATTGTAGCACTGCCCACATATTTTAATGCTGTGTTTTCAATTAAACTTGCGTTAACTGCAGTAACCGAGCGGACCAGTAAAGCTTCAGCATCTTTTACATCTGCATGGGTTAAAGTGCGCCCTGCTTTGTGTTGAATATCGCCAAACTCAGAAAAAAAGTAATCGGTAAATGCCAAATTTTCATCTGCGACGATTTTCATTGTCTGCAACCCATAGCTTATAAAAACGTTATTATCCTTTGAGTTGTAGCAAAGCACAATGTTAATGCCTTTAAATTCACGATTCTAAACTTTGACGGTTTGCAAATTACAAGCCACCACCAAAGTAGAAATAGGCTATCAAGGCCAGTGTGATCCAAATTAAAATAATCAACACAGCAACCAAATAATTTTGAGGTCGACGCTCCTGTTGATCTAGCCATTCTTCAGCTTGTTGTTCCGCATCTAAAATGACTTGTTGAGGTGTAAAACGAACAGCTAACCAAATCAGCATCGGTAGAATGATAGCCTCATCTAAAAGGCCTAAAATAGGAATAAAATCTGGAATTAAATCGATTGGACTAAAGGCATAAGCCACAGCCACCACAGCAATAACTTTTGGGAACCATGGCATTTGAGGATGCTTTGACGCAAACCAAAGCATAATAATTTGTTTTTTTAGACGTTTTGCCCATTCTTTTAGTGATTGTAACCAAGACATTTGGACAGACTCTGAACCTTTAGAGTTTTATAATAATCCATAAAATCTATCCTTAGCTTAAAAGCCAAAGAAATGTCAGATGAGCTCTATTTTAGGTTCTTCATCTTGAACAATATATTTTAAATTTCTGTATATAAAACAAATCTATCTCCTCTACAAAAACTCGCCAAAGTCAGGCCAGATTGTTTTGCTAATTGAATAGCCATGCTGGTAGGTGCTGAAATTGACGCCAGTAGGCTGATGTTCAGCTGAGCACATTTTCGTATTAGCTCATAACTTGCCCGACTGGTCATCACCACAAAACCTAAACTGGTGTCGTAGTTTTCTTGCGCTAAATAACCTATTAATTTATCTAAAGCATTATGGCGGCCGACATCTTCAAATAAAGCGACGATGTGACCATCAACCACCCAAGCTGCGGCATGTGCGCCACCCGTTAAAGCGGTAATTTCCTGTTGGGCTTTTAAATGGGAAATGGCACTCGGAATTTGCTCAAGCCATATTTTTGATGCATGCGTTGTAATTTTTGGAACATCTAACTGAAACTGCTCTAAACTCTCAATTCCACACAAACCACAGCCTGTACGGCCTACCATCATGCGGCGATGTTCCTTTAAGGCAGCAAATGCTCTAGATGAAATGGTCATTTCAACCGTAATGCCCAATTCATTTTGATGTACATCAAGTGCATATAGCTCTTTTAAGCTTGTTAAAATTCCTTCCGAGAGACTAAAACCTTTAGCAAATAAATCAACATCAGTCGGTGTCGCCATCATCACCGCATGCGAAATACCGTTATACACCAAGGCGATTGGGTACTCTTGCACAATATGATCTAAAACATTTTCAGAGTCGGTTTTGTTAAACCGCTGTACTAGTAATGTTTCAACCCCATAAGAATGTGGTGTCAAAATTATTTCCTTTATTTCAAAATGGCGCTTGTTTAGAGCGCCATTTGTTTGGATGATATTTTTTAATACTACCTTTGATTAAAGGCTACTGACTTTCTTATCGGCATCTTCAGGAGCTACTGCCGTTGCCAAGTTAAAATGCTCTGGCGCATTTCCGGGATGCAAAATCACAGGAACACTTTTTGAAGCAGGAATCTTGGCATATTTATCATGACTGCTTAATGCCACCAAAGGATTAGTTTCCGGATAGTAAGCGGCTAAACTGCCTCGCGGAATGTTGTACGGCACAATACGGAAACTATGCACAATACGTTTCACACCGTCCGAGAAAACACTTTCAATATCCACCCACTGATTTGCTTCAAAACCAGCCTCATCAATATCAGCTTGGTTCATAAACAACACACGGCGCTGACCGAACACCCCACGGTAACGGTCATCTAGACCATATAGAGTAGTGTTGTATTGGTCATGAGAACGCGTGGTCATTAAGGTATAAACCTTACTGTCCGTATATGCGGCAGCGTACTGATTTTCTTTATCGGCATAGACTTCACTCAGCGGTGTAATCATAAACTGCGCTTTACCACTTTTTGTATTCCAGATGTGCTGATTGGCCGGATGCTCTAGATGGAAACCACCCGGCTTATAGACACGTAAATTAAAGTCATGGAACTCATCAAAGACATCGGCAATAGAGTCACGAATACGGTCATAGCTTTCGATATACCATTTCCATTTAATCTGACTGTCTGGAAGCACTGCTTCGGCCATTCGGGCGACGATATCTGGTTCAGACAAAATATTGTCAGAAATTGGAGCGTTACGTCCTGCTGACAAATGAATATTACTCATTGAATCTTCAACTGAAATTGCCTGTGGGCCATGAAGCTGCTCATCAATTTCTGTACGGCCTAAACATGGCAAAATAAGAGCATCTTTACCACACACCAAATGGCTACGGTTTAACTTAGTTGCAACATGAACAGTTAAATTACACTTTCTAAGTGCTTCTTGGGTATACGGCGTATCTGGCGTTGCCACTGCAAAGTTTCCGCCCAAACCAATAAAGACTTTGACCTCGCCTTCAGCCATGGCTTTAATGGTTTCAACGACACCATGTCCATTTTTTCTCGGTGATTTAATTCCAAACACACGGTCAATGTTATCGAGTAATTTAGGGCTAGGCAGTTCATTAATCCCCATGGTTCGGTCGCCTTGCACATTACTATGCCCACGAACTGGACATAGCCCTGCACCTGGCCTGCCAATTTGACCACGAGCCAACAATAAATTTGCCAGCATGTGTACATTCGCTGTTCCGTGGCGGTGTTGAGTGATGCCCATTCCCCAACAGAAAATTGAACGCTCGGATTCTAAAAAGAGTTTAGCGAGTTTTTCTAAATGTTCAGGCGATAGGCCTGAGTATTTATAAAGATCTGCCCATTCAGTTCTTTCAACCTCAGCAATCATTTCATCAAAACCAACGGTATTCACCGCAATAAAGTTTCGGTCAAAAACGCTTGGTTTACCTGAGGCAAGTGCTTTTTTATCCCACTCATTTAAGTGCTTTAACATCCCTAACATGAGTGCATAGTCACCACCAATTTTCGGTTGGAAATAATAACGACTAATTGGCGTACTGCCGTTGGTCATCATTTCAAGCGGTGCTTGCGGGTCTTGGAAACGCTCAAGACCTCTTTCTTTAATTGGGTTAATCGCAATAATGTTACCGCCGCGTTTAGATACTTCACGTAAAGTACCTAACATACGTGGATGGTTGGTGCCGGGGTTGTGCCCAAAACTAAAAATAGCATCGGCTAAGTCAAAATCTTCTAGGGTGACTGTGCCTTTTCCTAAACCAATCGAGTCAAGCAAACCAACACTTGTGGTTTCATGGCACATATTCGAGCAGTCTGGAAAGTTATTTGTACCAAAGCTTCGCACAAACAATTGATATAAAAATGCTGCTTCGTTACTGGCACGGCCAGAAGTATAAAATGCCGCTTGGTCTGGGTTGTCTAGCGCATGTAAATGTTGAGCAATGAGTTTAAATGCATCGTCCCATGAAATAGGCACATATTTATCGGTTGCAGCATCGTAACGAACTGGGTCTGTTAAGCGGCCTAAGTCTTCGAGGAAAAAGTCACTTTGTTCTGATAACCAACTGACGGTATGTCCTGCGAAATATTCAGGAGTCACTGTTTTACTGGTTGCTTCAAAGGCAACCGCTTTTGCACCATTTTCACAGAAGTTAAACGCATGGGCATCTTTCTTCTCTGGCCATGCACAGCCGGGACAGTCGAAGCCTGTAGGCTGATTAATGTTGAGTAAAGTAATTGAACCTTTACCTAAAATATCTTGTCGCTTTAAGTTTCGAGCAACACTAAGGAGTGCACCCCACCCGCCAGCAGGATGAGTGTATGGCTCAATTCGCGCAAAACCGTTATTTTCCTGTATATGCTTTTGTTCTTCTGAATTATCCACTTTTTCATCCTCTTATTTCTTCTTAGGCATTCAACAGATCCAATAAAACCACAATTTAATTATGCTTATATAAAGGATAGCTGCTGTCTAGCTTGTGGGTAGAGTCCGCTTGGTATGTTATTCACCATATTTTAAAAAGCTGGCTCAACTGTTCTTATAATATGTGCCATATTTTTTACAATTACAATCATTTATGCCAACGGCGCCATTTATAGAAAAACATATAAAACAATGAGTTAAAAAGATAGAAACTCCGCCTTTTACAGATCAAAACATTATTGGCTTTTATTTTTAACAGATTGAAAGCCTTTTAAAATTGATGTTTACATGTCTTTATCTATGTTTTTTTCGCATTAAACAGTATAAAACAATTAAAAATCTATCCACATTAGAGCACTTATGAAGGTTGTGATCGCCCCTGATTCATTTAAAGACAGCTTATCTGCTTTAAACGTAGCTCAGGCCATTGCCAAAGGATGGCAAGAAGTTTTTCCTCATGCAGAAACGATTTTATGCCCGATGGCCGATGGCGGCGAAGGAACTATTGAAGCAGTGTTAGAGGTCTGTGAAGGTGAATGGCGTGAAAAAACTGTAGTCGGGCCATTAGGTCAGCCTGTTCAAGCCAAATGGGGCTGGTTAGAAAAACAAAAAATCGCCATCATTGAAATGGCTCAAGCGAGCGGCATACAGTTAGTCCCACCGTCAGAGCGTGATGCTTGCCACAGCACAACGTTTGGAACAGGCCAGCTCATTCTGGATGCTTTAGATGCAGGCGCAAAAGACATTATTTTAACTGTGGGTGGTAGTGCTACTAATGATGGTGGCACAGGATTACTGAGTGCTTTAGGTGCTGTTTTGTTCGATGCCAACCAAAAGGTTTTATCCGCAGGTGGTCTCGCTCTAAGCAACCTATCAAAAATTGATTTAACACATTTCGACTCACGTATTCAGCACACGCGGTTTTTACTAGCTGCCGATGTGACCAATCCACTTTGCGGTCCAAACGGCGCATCTCATATTTTTGGCCCACAAAAAGGGGCTTCCCCTACTCAAGTAAAGTTACTTGATCGAGCTCTTGCTCATTTTGCCGATGTCTCGGCACAACTTTTAGGTTTCGATAAACGAGATGAAGCGGGTTCTGGTGCTGCTGGTGGTTTGGGCTTTGCAGCCAAAAGTTATTTAAATGCAGATTTTAAAGCTGGCGTTAAAGTCGTGGCGGAGCTGAATCAGCTTGAGCATAAAATTTCTGACGCAGATTGGGTCATTACCGGTGAAGGTAAGTTTGACGAGCAAACTTTAAGTGGCAAAACAGTTTTTGGGGTGAGTCAAATTGCCAAAACACACAATGTTCCAGTCATTGTGATTGCTGGGACATTAGGCGAAGGCTACCAAGCGCTTTATGAACATGGGGTTACGGCTGCTTTTTCGCTAACAAATGGTCCCATCACATTAGAACAAGCCTGCGAACATGCAGCCAAACTTATTTATGAAAGAACAGTGGATATTGCGAGGTTAATTCAGTTTAGCCAAACCAGCTTGAAAGATAAAAAAGTTTAATCAGCTAACTTTAAAAGATTCTCTTTACAGCTTTCCAATATTTCATCGCTAAGGTTTGATTGGTCTGGGCATGCGCGAGACAAGGCAATTGCCCCCACAGATTGAGCAAGAATATTGATGGCTTGCTTTCTCAACTCTGGCGCTTCCAAAGAAGCTTGTTTTGCACGTTCATTCATAATGAACTGAATAAGTTGCTCAATGCCCTCTTCAAATTCGACTTTTACTTCGTCTGGTTGTCTTGCAGCATCACAAGATAATGCTGTTAAGGTACATCCCAAATCTCGATTATCTCGATGAGTGCGAGACACATAAAGCTGAATAAATTGAGTTAAGTTTAAGCCTTCTATTCTTTTTAAGACTTGCTCAAGCCCATGTTTAACAGTAATTGAGACAAGGTCTGTTTTCGAGCTGAAATGTTTATAAAACCCACCGTGGGTAAAGCCTGCGCTAGACATTAATTCAGCAATGCCGACACCGTCGTAGCCTTTGCTACGAAACAGTTGAGTCGCCTTCTCGACAATTTTTTCTCGGTTTTCTTTTACCTGAGTTTTACTGACTTTCATGTTGGCCTACCCACTTTTACTCACCTATTCGTCACAATTATACATTGATTATGGTTGACATCAAAACTTGCATATTTTAGATTATAGTCATCATCTAAAAATTAAAGCGTGGAGACATCGCATGTCAGCTCAATCGAAAGTACTTATTACAGGAGCTTCGTCAGGAATTGGTTCTGTCTATGCAGACCGATTTGCTCAACGTGGCCATAACTTAATCTTGGTTGCACGAGACACCAACCGCTTAGATAAAATCTCAAAAGATCTTCAAGAAAAATACGGCGTACAAGTCGAGTTCATTCAAGCCGATCTATCAAACGATCAAGACATCAGTAAAATTGAAGATGTACTCAAAAACGATGTTGATATTGAAATTTTGGTAAATAACGCTGGGATTGCATTAAACGGAAACTTTTTAACTCAAGATATTAAAGAGATTGAAAAACTTCTGACTTTAAATATGACTACGGTTGTTCGTTTGTCTCATGCGATTTCCCATCAGCTCGTACGCAAAGGTAGCGGTGCCATTATTAATTTAGGCTCTGTGCTTGGATTAGCTCCTGAATTAGGTTCTACCATTTATGGCGCAAGTAAATCTTTCATCCAATTTTTTAGCCAAGGCTTACACTTAGAATTAAAAAATCATGGCGTGCATGTTCAAGCCGTATTGCCTTCGGCAACTAAAACCGAAATTTGGGAACGTTCTGGCATCGACTTAAGCCAAGTCCCACCATTAATGGATGTCAATGATTTGGTAGATGCGGCTCTGATTGGTTTTGACCGCAAAGAAACGATTACAATTCCTGTGCTGAAAGACGAAAATCAATGGAATAATTTTGAAAAATCACGTATCACATTACTACCAAACTTTTCTTCGGCTGATGTAGCCCAACGTTATAAAAACTAACGAGTACCGCTACCCAACTCTTAAGTAGGAAAATCTTATGAATGTTATTGATGCCATCCGTAACCGCCGCGCAGTTAAACGCTTCGACCCTGCTTTTCAACTCTCTGACGATAACAAAAAGCAGTTATTACAAGAAGTTTTAGCAAATGCGCCAAGCGCTTTTAACTTACAACATTGGCGTCCAGTCATCATTGAAGATACTGAGTTAAGGCAAAAAATTCGCACCATTGCTTGGGATCAACCACAAGTTACAGAGTCATCATTACTTATTGTGTTGTGTGCAAAAGTAAATACATGGGAAGTTGATGCTAAGCGTGTGTGGGATGGCGCAACTCCAGAAGTACAAAATATTATGGCTGGCGCAATTGACCAATATTACCGTGACCGTCCACAAACCCAACGTGACGAAGTTATGCGTAGTGCTGGTATTTTTGCTCAAACCTTGATGCTTCTTGCTCAAGAGCATGGTTTAGACAGTTGCCCTATGGATGGTTTTGACTTTGACGCAATGGCAAAGCTCATTAACTTACCTGAAGATCACGTGGTGTGTTTAATGATTGCTGTTGGTAAGTCGGCTTCCGAGCCTTACCCACGCGTGGGCAAACTTCCTTACGACGATGTCATTATTCAAAATACATTCTAAGTTTTTAGTCAGATTTTAGGCCCTCATGCTATTTATAGCATGAGGGCCTAATTGTTAATGACATTCTGTTTTGTAAAATCATTTTGCCTTTTTGGTGTTTAACTTATTGGTTAAACGACGAACTAAAAGAAAAAATAAAGGCACAAAGAAAATAGAAAGTAGAGTTCCCGAAATCATCCCACCAGTGACGGCGATACCAATTTCTTTTCGGCTAACAGCCCCTGCTCCTGTAGATACAGCTAATGGAAGAACACCTGCAACAAAAGCCAGAGATGTCATAATAATTGGCCGTAATCGCTGACCAGCACCTTCAATAATGGCGTCCATTAATGCCTGACCAGCCTCTAACTTGGCTGCCGCAAATTCAACAATCAAAATGGCATTTTTGGCAGAAAGCCCAATGGTGGTGAGCATAGCGACCTGAAAGTAAATATCGTTAACAAAACCTGCCAGACTTGCAGCCACTACAGCCCCAATAAGACCTAAAGGAATCACTAGCATGACAGAGACAGGAATAGACCAACTTTCATAAAGTGCTGCCAAACATAAAAAGATAAAGATGATTGAGGCTAAATATAACCAGATCGTTTGGCCACCCGCTAGTTTCTCTTGATAAGACAACCCACTCCACTGAAGATTAAAACCTTGTTGCTGGTCAACTAACTGCTGCATCTTATCCATAGCCCCACCAGAACTCTCACCTGCTGCCGCAGAGCCTTGTATTTGAACGGCTGAAAGACCGTTAAAGCGTTGCAGCATTTGAGGGCCCATCTGCCATTTCACAGAAGAGAAGCTAGAAAATGGCGTCATCTCACCAGTAGCACCGCGAACATACCATTGCCCAATATCTTGGGGTAAGGAACGATAGATTGCCTCTCCTTGTAAATAAACTCGCTTAACACGTCCCTGATCTATGAAATCGTTAATATAAGATCCGCCCCACGCCGATGACAGCGTATTACTAATATCTGCTTGGGCTAATCCAAGAGCACTGGCTTTTCTTTGATCGATATCGACTTGTAACTGGGCTTTATCTTCTAAGCTATTTAAGCGTACTGCAGCTAGGCCAGAATCAGCATTTGCTGCTTTTAACACATTATTTTGTGCTGCGAGTAAAGCATCTCGTCCTTTATTCTCAGCATCTTGCAACCAAAATTCAAAGCCACTAGATTGCCCAAGGCCTCTTACAGCAGCGGGTGAAAGTACCTGAACACGTGCGTTACGCAGTGACTTAAAATGTGCATTTGCACGAGCAATCACAGCTTCGGCTGTATTTTCACTACCTTCTCGGTCATCCCAATGTTTGAGTCCGGCAAATGCCATTCCCACATTTTGCCCACTGCCTGCGTTATTTCTACCCATCACCATGAAAATCACATTGAGATTATTCTTTTCTTTCGTTAAAAAATAATCTGCAATCTGATTACCAACCCGCTCTGTTTCAGCTAGTGTCGTGCCTACAGGCGTACTAAATTGAACCATAACCGAGCCTTGGTCTTCTTGTGGTAAAAACCCCGTATTCATACGCGTATATTGCCAACCTAACAAAGCTGTAATACCCACGAATATGATCATAAATATTTTGGGTTTACCTAAAACAGCAACTAGCTTTGTGCGGTAGCCTGACTGCCCTTGTTCGACTTTACGATTGAACCAAGTAAAGAATTTTCTCTGCTTATGTTTTTCATTTGCAGGTTTGAGTAATGTTGCACATAACGCAGGTGAAAGTGTTAAAGCAACAATTGCAGAAAGTACCATAGCCGATACGAGCGTTACCGAGAACTGGCGATAGATAATCCCGACGGAACCACCAAAAAATGCCATAGGTAAAAATACCGCTGCGAGTACCATGGCAATACCCACGAGCGCACCCGATATCTCCTGCATTGAAATTAGGGTGGCTTGCCGAGCATCAACATTTTGCTCATGCATAACCCGCTCGACATTTTCTACAACGACAATCGCGTCATCTACCAGTAAACCAATTGCAAGTACCATCGCAAACAAAGTCAGTGTATTAATGCTATAGCCAAGTACGCTCAACACACCAAATGTTCCTAACAATACGACCGGAACTGCAATTGCCGGAATTAAAGTCGCACGCCAGCTCTGCAAAAATAAGAACATGACAATAATGACGAGAACAATCGCTTCAGCTAAAGTTTTAATCACTCCATTTACAGAAGCTTCTACAAATGGCGTACTGTCGCGTGGGTATGCAACTTTTAAACCCGCTGGCATAGAGGCAGTTAACCGTGTGACTTCAGCTTTAACTCGTTCAGCCGTTTCTAATGCATTGGCACCAGAAGCAAGTTGAATAGACATACCCGAAGCTGGTTTTCCATTCAAACGTGTAGAAGTCTGATAACTCTCTGCACCACGCTCGACTCGGGCAACATCTTTAAGTAATACAACCGCACCATTGGTTTGTGTGCGCAAAATAATATTTTCAAATTGGCTCACGGTTTGTAACCGAGATAATGCTGTTACTGTTGCATTTAGAGCCTGCCCATCACGCGTGGGTAATGCGCCCAACTCTCCCGCTGTAATTTGAGTGTTTTGTGCTTCAATTGCAGTTCTAACATCTGATGGCATTAATCCATAACTGTTTAATTTATGAGGATCAAGCCAGATGCGCATTGCATATTGAGCACCAAATACGGTGATTTCACCCACTCCATCGACCCGACTTAATGGGTCTTGCAGTGTACTCACCATATAGTCAGATATGTCGACAGAAGATCTAGTCCCACTTTCATCGTAAAGCGCCAAGACCAGTAAACTATCACCTTGTGACTTTGTCACAGTGATCCCTTGCTGCTGAACCTCTTGAGGTAATCGACTCAGCGCCTGATTCACAGCATTTTGCACCTGCACCTGAGCAGTGTCAGGATTGGTATTCTGATCAAAACTAAGACTTATGCGTGCTTGACCCGCCGAACTACTACTCGATGAAAAATAAAGTAGACCATCAATCCCTTTAATTTGTTGCTCCAAAATCTGGGTAACACTGTCTTCAACAGTTTTGGCAGATGCTCCCGGATAGTTTGCAGTAACATTTACACCCGGTGGTGCAATGTCAGGATATTGCTCAATGGGTAACGTTAAAATCGAAATCGTCCCCAATGCCATAATACAAATAGAGAGGACCCAAGCAAAAATAGGTCGTGCAATAAAAAAACTCGACAACATACGCAATCCTCAACTCATTGGGGTAGGTTCAATCGTCATGCCGGCACTTAAGCCTTGCAGACCCTCAACAATGACTTGATCTCCTGCTTTCAAGCCAGAGGTCACTAACCAACGATTATCAATTGCATCGCCTAGAGTAATTTTTCGTTGCTCGGCTTTATTATCTTTTCCAACAATCCAAACAAGTGGATTTCCTTCTGCGTCTCGGAACAGCGCACCTTGAGGAATTAAGACGCTGTTAGGACGTGTTCCCGTTCCAAGTTCTGCCCGCACATACAGGCCGGGCAATAACGCATTATTGGGGTTGGGAAATGCTGCACGTAAAGTGACACTTCCTGTCGCCTCATCTACAGCAACATCACTAAACTTAAAAGTCCCCTGTTCTGCATAAGCAGTGCCATTCTCAAGCTTCAAACGTACTGAAAGTTCAGTCGGTTTTATTCCATTTTCAGTAAGCTGTTTACGCAGTGCCATGTATTCATCACTCGACTGAGTCAAATCGACATACATGGGGTCCAGTTTTTGAATCGTTGCTAAAGGATCTGTTTGAGCAGAGGTGACTAAAGCCCCACGTGTAATGGATGAACGCCCTATTCGCCCTGAAATTGGCGCACTAACTTGTGTGTAACGTAAATTGGTTCGTGCTGTTTTCAGTACAGCTTCATTTACGGCAACAGTCGCTTTCGCTTGCTCATATGCACTTTGAGCATTATCAAGCTCCTGTTGACTCACCCCATTTACTTTAATTAATTCTTTATAACGCTCGGCTTGAAGGCGAGTCGAATTTACAGTGGCTTTTGCTAATGCAAGATTACCAGCGGCTTCATCCACGCTATCCCGATAGAGTGATGAATCAATTTTATAAAGTGGCTGCCCTTTGTTTACTTGCGTGCCTTCCTTAAATAATTGCTCTATTACTACTCCATTGACTTGTGGACGGACCTGAGAAATTTCAGAGGCCACCGTTCTACCAGCCAATTGATAGGTAGATTCAATCGTCTCTGGTTTTATAGTGATCGTACCCACCTGCTGAATATTTTTAGGGGCAGGCTGATCAGAATCACATCCATTTAAAAAAATAAATAAAGGCAATAAATATATAAACTTACGGTAATTAAAACTTAGATCAAGCATATCTGGGACCCCAGACTTATAGACAATTTATTTACTTTACTGTAAAGTAAATAAATAAGATGTGCAAGAAAACCGATATGTTAAAAAAATCTCCAGGTCGTCCCTCTCGAATTCGCCCTACTATCATTGCTGCAGCACGCGAACTATTTCTTGAACATGGATTAGAAGTCCGTTTAGAGGCTGTTGCCACGAAAGCCGGTACAAATCGACAAACTTTATATAACCACTTCCCGACCAAGACAGCGTTACTCATTGAAGTCTTTGATCATTTAAAAGCAGAAATGGAAGCACCTTTCATTGAGCAGCATGAATTGAAAAATAAGCGTCTAGATCAATTATTGTTAGAAATTGGACAGTCTGTACAAAATCATTTTTATCATATTGACGTCATTCGCCTGCAAAGATTGCTGATTATTGCCTTAGTTGAAATGAAAGAAATTCTTCCTAAAATTCAGCAACGTACTCAAGGGAATATTAAAAGATCTTTAACCGATATTCTTGCAACTGCACACAATGCTGGTATTGTTAAAATTGATCAGCCAGAGGAAGCAACAAAGGCTTTCCTCGGTGCCGTAATGGGTTATACCTATCCCGCTACGTTGATTAGTGGAAATATTCCAACTCCCCAAGAACTAAAACAGTTAAATGAAGAAGTGTGCCGTACCTTTTTAAAAGCATGGCAATATAAAGAATAGCCCCACAACAAAAGCCCTTATGACAAAAAGGGCTTTTTTAAATTAGACATTTAAACGTCGTATCAATGAAACATCCAGCAAACTCATTTAAGCAGATTTAGCATGGATATTTTCATGCTTCATTCATCCTATTTAAACTGCTTCAAAAAACATTCTAATATCATCTCTCTATCCCCTACTTGAGCCGAGCTTAAAAGCTGAATAATGGTTCCTTCAATCATATATAAAAATAATTTGGCGTCCTGAAAGGAAACATCTTTTTTTAGTTTTATTAACTGACTATAGATTTCATTAAGCAACCATGTTCTATATCTCATTGCGGTTATATAGGCTTTTGGATAGGTCAGTTTGATCTCAAAAATTGCTTTAAATAATAGATAGTAAAGCCCTTCCAAATCGGTATGTAAGACATAAAGTTTTTTAAGTTTATCCACCACACTTGTTTGACTAGTATACTCAACCATTGAAACTACTTTTTCTTTTAAACGTTCTTTTTGCACGATCATGCAGATTTCAATAAATCGCTCTTTAGAGTGAAAGTAATGATAAAAAGTCGCTTTGGGAATTTGAGATTCTTTCACGATTTTGTCGATTCCAACCGTATGAAATCCGTGGTGGTGAAACAGATCAATCGATTTATTTACGACTTGTATGGCACGTGGGGAGATCACTAAATGTGGCATAGTTTTACCGTTATAAAATTATTGTTGTAGATAAATGAGATACTTTTTTGGGAGAAAAAAAGGCATAGCAAAGCCATAAAGACTGTGCTTGGCACATCTCAAGTTTTATTGTTGATTAAGTTTTGGTCGCGACGAATTAAAGCCTAAAAGCGCTAATCGCTATCAAGTTGCTTATAAATTTAAGTCGTGTCGATATAGACTTTGGCAAAGGCTGCCAAGAAATAATGGATGTGCAAAGCCAACTCCTTTTTATTGGGAGTTCTGCCAGACATTTATAGAATTATGGTGGCAGAACGAGAAAGGGTTAGCAGACTAGTAATAACTCAAACTAGCACACCCGAAGGTGTCCCTCTCCCGTCCTACCGCTACGGGAAAGGGACGAGTAGCTACCACACAAGACTATTCCTCAGAAGGAATGACTCTGATGCGGGAGTTATTATGCGGTCTGCTAAAACCGGCTGGCAATGTGGCCAGCAGGCAAAGAATAGTGCCCTGTTCTATTGCAGTCAAGCACACAAAATGACATTTGTTTTAATTTAGATCATTAAAAAGTAAGGATAAATAATGAGTGAGGTATTGTTAAATGGGGGTTTATAAAGGCATAAAAACAGAAAAAATAGTAAACAACTATTTGTTATGTTTACATGAATATTCAGTGTAAGGAAAATGATAGATCTTCATTTGAATTAAATTTAAAAGTTATTACACAAACACTGATAATTATAAAAACACTATTCTGTAGACGCGATAAAATTTAGAAAAATGATTTTTACATAAGGCATAGGATGAACAGACAGAAAATTGGTGTAGATCTTGGAGGTACTAAATTATTAATATTATGTGATGAAATTGAGGAGATATTTAGTACAGGAATTTCATTCACCCCAGAAGAATTAATATCACACCTACAATCTTTTATTTTAAAACATGGAATTAAGCCCGAAAGCATAAGCCTAGCAGTGCCAGGTCTAGTTAACGAATATGGGCACATTGTTAATTGTGATGTCCTCCCTGAATTTACAGGTTGGCAAGGAAATGAAGCATTAAAATTATTATGTAGTAAAACAATTATCTTAAATGATGTAAAAGCTGCCATGCATGCGGAACTAAATGATTCCTCGTCTCATGCTGCAAGCGGCATTCTTATGATTGGAACAGGTATTGGGGCTGCATTCATAATAAATGGAAAACCCTTACTGGGAGCTAGTGGTTGGGCTGGTGAGCTAGGTTACCTACCAGTAAAAAGTAATGACGGAATTAAGCGTCTAGATGAAGTTGCAAGTGGCTCAGCAATTACCAAGCAATGTGCACTCAGTCCATCTAATCTAGCATTAATGGCTAACAATGGAGATCAAGCAACTTTAACTGTTATAAAAGAGGCAGGCACAGCTTTAGGTCTCGGAATAGCAACTGTTATTAATCTTTTAAATCCATCGCAATTAGTAATAGGAGGAGGAACAATAGAATTACCCGGTTATTTAGACGCGGCTTTAAAGTCTGCTAAAGAAAACTGCCTTCCTGAGCTTTGGCAAGATTGCGACATATCAAAAGTAAAAGCGGGAAGAAAAGTAGCTGCTTTAGGTGCTATACATGCAATTGAACACTAAAATAATATGAGTATTTTTCTGATCCGACATGCTGAGAGTGAAGCCAATATTAATGGAAAAACCCTTTCGCATGCTTTGATTACTTTAAGTGAACATGGCCATAAACAAGCTCAAGCACTCTGTTCACAACTACCTAAAATTGATCATGTAATTGTGTCTCGATATTTGCGTACACATCAAACAGCTGCCCCACTTTTGGAAAAATATAATCTCACTCTTGAAATAGATGAACATGTGCATGAGTTTAGCTATTTGTCTGAGCGTAAGTGTGCCAATACAAATATGGATGACCGTAAAGCTTGGGTAAATACGTACTGGGAGAAAATGGATTATCAGCATAGAGATGCCGATGATGCAGAGTCTTTTGAAGATCTATATATTCGGGTTCAAGCTTTTCATGAAAAACTAAAAGCACTAACTGAAAATTATGACCAAAAGAATTTGGCTGTGTTTAGCCACGGACAGTTTTTACAACTTTTGATGATGCAAATACAGGAACCTCAGCCGTTATCCAAAGAGTTGATGCGGCAGTTTAGATACAACTTGGTTAATCAGCCGATTAGAAATACTGAGTTTTTTACTTATTAAACTGGGAAATTTCGTATAAGGTGTACTACGTTAATTTTTAATAATCTTCATAACTCATAAGAATTTTAGTTTAATAACATGAAAAGCTAATATTACCCTATATTAATCTTCACAGTTAATTAATACACATTTACCATCTATTTTTGCCACTAAACTTATTGATTTTGATGAATCACCTCCATCTAAAGATAACTCCACAAACAAATCTTTATTTTCAAAAGATTGAAGTTCTAATATTAATTGTTGGATCGTTTTCCCATTTGAAATCCAGTTCACCTTTCTTAAATCATTTTTAACCATAAGAACAAGTCTCCAATCCTATTTAAATTTATATCATAAGCACCTAATCGTGTCTCACGAAAATACTTTTGAATAGATTTTATTAATATTTATTTTTGATGATCAATTAACTCAAACTAAGTATTGATGACATAGCATCGTATAACTTATTGTTCAAAGATTCAATATTATTACTTTGTTATCTTTAAGATTAAACCTATAAAGTATATTTATGTGAATTTCATCCCTCACTTTGATCATAGATTTAGAAACAGATGTAAATTTCTTAATTTTTCAAACATAAATTAGTTAAAAATTGAAGTTTATCACTACTAATCCCATAATTTTTCATTAAGGTCACAAACCAAGAAACATGCTCATTAAAGTCTTCAACTTGATCTATATCTATAGTTAGTAAACAAATACCTAATCTTACTCTTAATATATCTTTATTATTGAATTCCATAGGAGCTTTTCGTTCATCAATATAATTCCAATACCAATCTAAAGCATCTTCTCTATCTTTAGTAATTATGCAACCATTTAATCTTCTTTTAGTGATATCAATAGCATCATAATCGAAATCTTTGAATTTTATATCACACTCACTTAAGATAGTAATTGCGGAATTCAAATAACTAGTATCTTAGCATCCATATTATTTTAATACCTTCAATTTAACATTACGTAAGATTTAAACTTGATTTTTCGTTTAAAACCTCAATTAAGTATTCAAAATCATCAGGTTTATTAAAAGAATACTTTTTTTCTTCAAAGTACTTCCAAGTAATATTTAAAGGTACAGTTATACAACCAATACCACCCGTGAGACTATCTGACAAACTACCAAAACTAAAACCAAAGTAACCCATCAATCCGTTAATTTCTTCACCTATACAGCATAAAAAGTCATTTAAAGAGTTGATATTCCTTCCATCTATTACTATTGAACTTACTGAGTTTTTAGGCTTGCACTGTTGAATACAATATGAAACTTCTATCCATTTCTTTTTCTTTTCTTCACTTAAATTGCACCAATCTTGTAATTTAAGCTGATTTTTTCGATATTTTTTTATTAGATCAATTTTAAAGTCATCAAAACAAGTCTCCTCTTCGCATAAATTTAATATCAATTTATTATCTTTCAATTTAAAAGATTTAATACTAGAAATTAAAACTCCAAAATATTCGTTATTTTCTTTTAAAAAGAATAAATTAATGCTATAGATATTATACTTTTTACTTTTTTTATCTTTATTTATTTCACCATCACCAAAAAAAACATGAAAAACAATTTTAGTATCAGTGATTACACAATTTTCTGAAAGATATCCGCTCCAAATAGTTACATCATCATCAAACTCACTAAATTCATTTATTTCAATATAAAAAATATACTCTTCTGTAAGTTCAGAACTCATATAGTATTTTCCTCTATCTCTGCTTTATTTTTCAATTTTGACTGGTTACTAGTATGAAATTTCTAATGACGAGTATTTTTTTAAGACTTCAATAAAATCATCTAGATGATAAAAAAACTCTTTTGACTCAAAATTATCTTTAGAGTATTGAAAATTTATCCATTTAACTTTTAAAGGCAAATCGCACAGTACATCAGCAACTGCATTAAAGTTATAACCTAAGTATCCTAATACTCCATAAACCTCCTCTCCAAAATAACAATACACATCTTCTTCGCACAATAGGTATTTACCATCAACAGTTATATTTAATGATAAAGGTTCCCCTCTTTCGTTCATTATAAAATAAGCAAAATCTAACCAACATCTTTTTTCTAGCTTTGTAAAATTAAGCCATCTCTTTTTACCTATAGTTTCATTTGAAAGACGAATCAATAGCTCTTCCTTCTTTTTAAATTTTTCAAAATCTTCTAATTTATTTTTCTCTATAAGATCAGAATCTGGATCAAATTCAATAAAGAGTTTTTCACCATTAAAAGTAAAATTTTCAGAAAGAAATAAGCGATTTTCTATATTATTCTCATTTAATTCTGTAGTAAGCTTATGCCGAGATTCAATCATTATATAACAGTAAGAATGATCATCTTTTCCAAGATAACTACTAAAAAATTCCAAAGACTTTTCAACCCGCTGTAAATCATTAAAATTACTTAATACAACTTTATTATTATCAACGTGTATTTTATCAAAATAAATTCCATCAATAACTTCATCTTTTTCTTCGTTATAAATGTACTTACATAAGTTTAGTTCAAACAATTTTCGATTATCCTAATTCTCAAATATATCTAATATTGAATAATTTTCATGGATACATGCATGAACTAAACTAGATATGTATCAACTCCTGTTTTTCTTAATTCATATTGCAACCCAGAAGCCAAAGCAATAATCGTTAAGACAGCAAAAAATGGATTTGTCTTAGATTCTTTCAATGAATGATCGTAAAGCATAAGCTTAATGCCATCTGTATATCCTCTTTCATTGACGATAGCGAACATTGTTCCGATTTCCAATCCTTTTAGACCTGATAAATTATTCGAACATCGTTGTTGTATGGCCTTATCTGGTAAGCAAGTGTAGACCTTCAATTCAATTTCATCAAAATCATGCTTAACTGTAATATCCCAAAACTTTTTATTAATTTCAAATATTATACTTTCGACTGGCCCCCCAGCATTAAACTCCCCAGCTATAACCAAATAGAGGTCATCTATTTTCCGAACTTCATCAATATTTTTAATTGCATCAAAAATATCACTTTCTACCATATTTTTACCTTATTATTAATTTCAAATTTACATATTTTCAAAATAGCACCCTATGAGTAATTTAATTTCTCAGACTATCACCATTAGCACAATGATTTACTTTAAATATCTCCCCTCTTAGCTCTCTAACGAAGTTAAAAATATTTATTAGAAGTTAGCTTAAGTACAATATTATAAATAAAAAAGCTAAGCCCCATCACCGAGACTTAGCTTTTAAAAATAATTTTAATTAAAAAAATTACTTATTTGATGTCTGCAAATTCAGAAACAGGTTTGTTCACTTCAACTTTCGTACCTGCAAATTTTTCGCTCACAAACTTTTGAACTTTAGGTAAGTGATAAAGTTCACCAAGTTTTGTATAGATCGGGTCGTTTTTGTTTGCTTCAGCAACACCTAACAAATTCACATAAAGCTTTGTAGACTGGTCAATAGGCTCACGGAAGATAGAATCTTTCATTACATTGAGGCCACCCTCAAGTGCCAATGTATTACCCAACACAATCGCGTCTACATCATTTTTAACACGAACTGCCGTAGTCATTTGAATTGGTTTTAACTTCAAGTTTTTAGGGTTTTCAATGACGTCATTCGTTGTCCCTTTTACAGGGTCAAAGTCTGGTTTGAGTTTAATCAGTTTAGCAGACTGTAATAATGTTAAAGCACGCGCTTCATTGGCAGTATCGTTTGGAATCGCGATGGTCGCGCCTTGTGGGAACTCTTCAACAGATTTAACTTTATTTGCATAAATACCCATTGGCTCTAGGTAAGTTGTCGCAACAGCAGCAACTTTAGCTGTATTTGAAGCGTTATAAGCTGCCAAATAGTTAAATGACTGGAACGCATTTACGTCTTGTTCGCCACTTGCTACAGATGTATTCAATACAACATAGTCTGTCAGGTTAGTAACTTCGAGTTTAATGCCCGCTTGAGCAGTTTCAGGAAGCGTTGCAACATATTTCCATACATCAGTATCTGAACCTGTTGAAACCAGTTTAATTGTTCGAACTGATTCAGTTTTATCTTTAGCTGATGCTGTATTTTCAGTTTTTGCAGGTTCTTTATTACATGCAGTCAGTGTGAGTACAGATGCGCTGAACAGAACACTAAATAATTTTTTCATAGATACATCCTAAAATAGGAAACGCCTACTCCAGAAAAGAGTCAGACATTTCCAACCATTGGGTCAAAATGCAATATTTGGCTGGAACTAATTTCCAGATATATAAGGGTTTAGAAAACTGAATTCAGCATTATTCCTTCCATGAACTTGGTCGCTGAACAATAGAATTATGTTTTGAAACAGTCTCTAAATATTGGCTCATCATATATCAATAAATGAATAATCTACAAATAACTTGTTCGATTCTGATATATAGAAGCGTTACAAGTAAGATACTGAAAACAAAAAATATATTATATAAATACAACAATTTTGATTAAAATATATACTCATTTGATTTATATGAAATTTTCAGGATTTGTTAGCAGTATTTAAGCTAAATCTTACAGTAATGTAGACAATAGGCATAAAAAAAGCCCTCGTCATGAACAAGGAATTTTTAAAAATCCGACGGAAGCAGTTTTTTATATAACTCTTCTCTGATACGGCTTAAAAATAAAATTATATATTTCAAAAAATTAAATTAAAAATCATCTAACTTCCTCTTGCACAATCTAGCTTTTTATAATTCTAATACTCAAAATTCATATACAACAAATTACTCATTATTCAGGGCTACTTCACGAACTAGGGCAAGGAAGGCTTTCAAACCTGCAGATTGATTACGTCTTCCTGAATAATATAAACAAAGTCCAGACATACAAGGCATCCAATCCTCTAACACGGAAACAAGTTGACCTGACTCAATTTCAGCACGAACATCCTGTTCCATAAAGTATCCTAGGCCAATGCTCTCTAATACTGCAGCTCTTGATAAGCTTGCTTCATCAAGGGTTATCGGTCCTTGCACATCAATTTGAATAATTTCTCCATTTTTTTCAAATTTCCAGCGGAATAGTGCACCATCAGGTAGACGTACTCGAATACATTTATGTCTAAAAAGATCTGTTGGTATTTGTGGTTTCCCATAACACTCAAAATATTCAGGTGAACCAACAACCACATATTTTTGAAGTTTACCAAGGGACACCGCAATCATATCACTTGGAACAAGATGAGCGACACGAATGCCTAAATCAAAACCATCAGCAATAATGTCAACCAGTTTGCCCTCAGTGATCAAATCAATATTCATTTCTGGGTAACGTCGAAGAAATTCGATAATTACAGGAGAAATAATTTCTCTCGCTGCAAATGCAGCCGCATTGATTCTTAATGTACCTGACGGCGATTCTCTCTGCGAACGTACAATATCCAACGCGCTATGAATATCCTGAAGAGCAGGTCCGACCTGTTCTACAAAAAGCCTGCCTGCCTCTGTCAAGGAAACACTACGTGTTGTCCGATTAAACAGACGTACACCCAAATTTTCCTCTAATTTACTAATTGCATGACTTAAAGCCGTTGTCGACATCCCTAGTTCAATCGCAGCGCCACGAAAGGTTCCTCTCTTAGCGATTGCTATTACTGCTTTTAAATCATTTAAATTTGCTCGTTCCATTATCCTGATTTATTCAACTAAACATCCCATTTTATACGGATTGTTAGAACAATCGTCAAATCATAAAATTTAAAACACCAATTTAGATCATTCAAAAAGAGCGACTCATGAAAGATATACCAGAAGTGGTTAGCGCATACTTTGATGCTGATCAAGCGAACGACGTAGATGCTTTGAACCTTATTTTTTCTGACTCTGCCATTGTTGAAGACGATGGCAGTCTATACAGAGGAATTGTGGAAATTCGTACATGGTTGCTGGCAATGAAAGAAAAATACCAGTACTCAATTGAAATTATTGATGTTTCTAATACGGGTCATATCAGCACGGTTTTAACACAAGGGAGTGGCAACTTTCCAAATAGTCCTGTGAAACTTAATTTTCAGTTCACACTTGAAAATGAAAAAGTTGTTAAATTGAGGATTTATTAATGGAAGATTTTATTACTTTAAAAGGAAAACGTGCCTTAATCACGGCGGGTACAAAAGGTACTGGTGCTGCCACCGTTAAATTATTCAATGAACTTGGCGCGACAGTACTAACCACTGCTAGAACTCAACCAGATTATTTACCGAATAATGTACATTTTGTTTCCGCTGATCTCACAACTCGAGAAGGTTGTGAGGCTGTCGTCCAAGCAGCACAAGAGTTATTAGGTGGCGTAGATATCATTGTACACATGCTTGGTGGCTCATCTGCACCAGCAGGTGGATTCACAGCATTGACCGATGAAGAGTGGTACAAAGAGCTTCACCTAAATCTGATGCCTGCAATACGTATTGATCGTCAATTAATTCCCGATATGATTCAGCAAGGTCAAGGTGTTGTAATCCACGTTACATCAATACAACGCTCAATTCCTTTACCAGAAGCTACGACAGCTTATGCTGCTGCAAAAGCAGCACTGGTGACTTATAGTAAAAGCCTGTCAAAAGAAATATCCCCCAAAGGTATTCGAGTTGTTCAGGTCTCACCAGGATGGATTGAAACAGAGGCGTCTATTGCTCTGGCAGAGCGGCTGGCTTTACAAGCTGGCACAGATTACGAAGGTGGTAAAAAGATAGTTATGGATTCAATCGGAGGAATTCCTATTGGACGACCAGCTAAACCAGATGAAATAGCAAATCTGATTGCATTTTTGGCATCATCCCGTGCATCTGCAATTACAGGTACTGAATATGTGATTGATGGTGGAACGATTCCTACAATTTAATAGTAATGTTGAATCACGCCATATTATATTTTTTCTTCACTTGAGCAGTTTAGAATTACAGGTAAAAAAAAGCCCTTGTCATTAACAAGGGCTTTTTAAAAATCTGGCGGAAGCGGTGTCCGTATAACAAGTGTCTCATACCGTCCAAACCAATATCATAAAAATATATTTTTCAACAACTTAATATAATAACAATCTAACCACGTCTTGTCTAATCTATTCATTTCTAGTATTTTAAGAGGGGTAATTTGTGGGGTAAATAAAAGATCATGCCAAAGAAAGCTAAAGAACTATCTGCTCTCAGTGTAGCAAAAATCAAAGAGACTGGTCGCCATTCTGTAGGGGGTGTTGATGGCCTTTGCTTAAATGTCGAAGGCAATTCACGTGTCTGGATTTTACGTGCAGTAGTTGGTAAACGTCTTGATAAGGATGGTAAGCAAAAACCGCATCGCCGTGATATTGGTCTTGGTCCCTACCCTGAAGTTTCTTTAGCTGAAGCTCGTGCCAAAGCAACTGAACTAAGATTGCAAATACGAAGTGGTATTGACCCAATTGCTCATAAGCAGGAACAACTCAAAAAGCTCCATATCCAGCAGTTAAAGAATAAAACTTTCCGTGAATGTGCCAAAGTTGTGATTGCCAATAAAACGCGTGAACTTAAAAATGAAAAACATATTGGGCAATGGTCATCAACATTAGAATCCTACATTTACCCTACGCTCGGTGATCTCACTATTAGCAGCATTACCAAAGTTGATATTGCTGAAGCTCTTAAGCCTATCTGGATTGAGAAAAATGAAACAGCCAGACGTATTCGTGGTCGTCTAGAAACCATTTTTGATTATGCCAAGGCTATAGGATATTTTGAGGGTGATAACCCTGCTGAATGGAAAGGTAATCTTGAACCTATTTTAGGCAACTTAAAACAGGAATCACGCCCTCACCCATCCTTACCTTATGAACAAGTGGCTGAGTTTGTCCAGCACCTTCGACAGAAAGATGGCATTTCTCCAAAAGCTTTAGAATTTGCAATTTTAACGGCATGTCGTTCTGGTGAAGTCTTTGGTGCCACATGGCAGGAAATTGATTTTGAATCTAAAGTTTGGATCATTCCGAAAGAGCGAATGAAAGCAGAAAAGGAACACCGTGTGCCTTTATCTCCCGAAGCCCTCTCATTGCTTGAATCCATTAAACTGTATACCCAGCCTCAGGATTTTATCTTCCCTGCACCTCGTGGAGGTGGCATGCTTTCTGATATGTCACTAACAGCTTTGATTAAAAGAATGCATGAACAAAAACTTAAAGAAAGTGGCTTAGGCTATATTGACCCGAAGCAAAATCGAGTGATCACAACACATGGTTTCCGTTCAACTTTCCGTGATTGGTCAGCCGATAAAACAGATTATCCTCGTGAAGTCTGTGAACATGTATTAGCTCACAAATTACCAGATGAAGTAGAGGCTGCTTATTTACGTGGAGCTTACCTAGAAAAACGTAAGGGATTAATGAATGATTGGGCCGAATTCTGTAGTACACACTTTAACTAGAGAGCATAAAACGAATGCTTCTGCCTTAGATGGCAGAAGCATCGTAATTATCGATTGATGTGGAACATAACTCTTAGAGGGTGTAGCTGTTTAGGATCATTAGCAGTATGTAGCAAATTCTTGTCTTTGCTTTGTGTATTGATCAATCATTACTCTGATCTACCACCTCATCACAAAACTTTATAACCCTTTGTACAATCTCTGGAATGATACGATCAATGACTTCATTCTTAAACTTGTGTTGAGAGTGTGGTCTAGCAATTACAATTTCTCGAAGTTCGCTTATGGTAAGAACAGAACTAGGAAAGTGGATCATCGAACGCTTTCCGCTTAACTCCAACACTTCCCGCCCAAAATTTAATGCCATATCGACACAATCAACACACATCGGAGCAGGGTTGGAATCGAAATTCATATCTTTAGTGGAAAATAGAGAAGCTGTTTTGACCTCAAATATCCATGAGTTTTTCTTTGAAGGCCTCACACAATCATATTTATCTCTAAAACAACAAGGACAGAACCACTCACCTTCATATCTGTTCCAATACTTCCCTCGTGTAGCGACAAGATGGGCAAGCTCATTGTTTGAAGGCTTCTTTTTAACTATAGGGTTATCTTTTAACCGCCATGAACTATTCGCACCTTTAAATGGTACTGGATTATAAAGCAGCCTCTCCGGTTCATATCTATCAAATTGGTGTAATCCATGACGTTCAAAATGCCATTTAGCAAGTCGTTCAATTTGCCTAGCAGTTCTTTCTGATGGTTGATACCAATCTTGATTTTCAGCCGCAATTTTTGCAAATCTTTCAGCAAATTCCATTCTCATTTCAAAAATGGGTTTAGTCCTTTCCCACACTTGTTGTGCAAGTAGCGGGTCAATTTCATGTTCTTGATTTGGTGTGGGTTTGACGAACTCTGCGATCTCACGTGGCGAGAAAGAAAAATACTTGTGTGCTTTTACTATCTTTTTGGCATCTGCATCTGCTTTATTACAATCGAAGCAAACAACCGTATTGTCATAAGCAGATAAAGAGAATGCAGCCTTGATAGCAAATTTTTCGGAAAGCTCATCAGCTACAATATGATCTTGTTGAATCGAATACTTTTCAAAAAGCCCTTTAACCACATCTTTCATGTGGTCATGATGTTCATGTAATTGGCAGGTTAGATAATTATTTTTATTTAACCTTACTATTTCTGCCTTAGTTCTTTTACAACACGGGCAAGACCAGTTCACAGGGGTCATTACCCACCAACGGTTCATGTGTGGACCGCTGGCATTGAATGACTTAACCAACGCAAGTGTCGAGCAAGTATGTTCCGAATCTATGCCATCCAAGTCTCTCTCAGCTAAAGATGACTTAAGTTCTTCAAATGTTGTAGGTTCTGTCATTGGTCACCTGATGAAGGATGTTTGGTGTCCATTGGGATACTCAAAAGAACTCTTTCAGGGCTATGTAAATGTGCCATTAGGTTGTTATATTCATTCAATTCAAGTGCCATATCTTCACTACCCAAACTATACTTTGGATCAACACCACAATGAGCTTCATACAAATAAAGCTCGGGCATTAAGTCTAGAGTCAGAAAAAGCCTTACACAATTTTCTCTAATAGCAAATTGTGAATTACTAGCCAGAGGAGATGCTAGATGCCTATTAAAGTTTAAATATACATCACATACTTGCTTGGCTTAATTCTCATCACACTATGGCAGCCATAGCTTCTGCTGGAGCTGAACACTTTGACTTAATAAATTCAAACATCGGGCGGAATATCTCGAAGGCACTAACATCTAGTGTTGGAACCAATTCTTTTGCAAATCTCACCTTATCTCCCGTAAATAATATTCTCTGTCCTCCACAGGAAGTGGGCTCCGTTTTAAACCAATCTGCTACATTCACCGCCTCGTAGAAAAGGTGCTCAATTGATATATGTGAATCGCTACCTCGTCCCCATGGAGTATTATCAGGCTTCAGAACCTGAGGCTTAAGGGACACACTATTTGGAATGGGTAATAACATAGCGTAATGATGTGCATACTTAAGCCGCTTAGACAGACCAAGGAATGGGTCAATGCACTCATCTTCTAATTTTTTAAGACCATTCCAATCATCGTATGCTTCGTCAAAATCAAACAAAGCAAACATTGTTCGACCAGGATGGTTGTTTTTTAACTCATCACGAGAAAATAAATTACGGAGAAATATACGATCAAAGGCATTTTGAATCTCAAATGGACACAACTCTTTTGGAAACAACTTCATCCAAGCAATCTCAATAATTAATTCATCCGTAATCCCTTCGGTAAACAGTACCGCTCCACTTGTACTATTCAGCACATGAGATATGTTTAATCTTGCTTCATTCTCAGTAAAAGTTATCATTCCCGCAGAAAGTGTCTTGATAATTTCTGATCTCTTTCTTTTGGTAACTTTAACTTGCCTTTCATCAAGCTCAAAAAGATTTATCATATCCTCAGTCATTGATGTGACGGTTGAAGCACTGTGGCTACTCATTAGAACATGACTACTTTTTACGGCATCTTCGGTAATTTCGAAAATCTGCTTTAGGAATTCAAACTGCCATTCTGGATGCAGAAACGAATCTGGTTCATCCAGCAATGTGATGCAATTTCTATCTTTAAACAGCTCAATAATGGAATAGATATATACCGACTGGAACTGACCATCACTAAAGTGGGAAACAGAAGCATCAAAGCCATTTTCGAGCTGCAAAGGAATAGTAATTTCTGCAAGCATCCCTAGAGTCTTCAGATTATCTAACTGACGAAACAATTCCTGAGGACTTAAGTCCGAGAATTCTTGCTGGATTTTATCGATACCAAGGTAAAGTATGTAGGAGTCATTAGATGCAAAATACCCCTCAGACCTTACATGGTTTCCTGAGGCTGTATTGATGCAGCAATGTAATCTATCAAGAAATGATTTGGTAATACCTATCGATCTCCAATAACGATCTGATTCATCATTCAGCTCAATATCAAAACGAGCATCTACCGCATACTCAGGCCGCTCTAGAACCAATCGTACTTCTGATCCAATATGGGCAATACCTAACTTCTGGCAAATAAATTGTCGTGCTTTGCAGGTATCTTGCTGCATTAACAATACTGACAGCAGTAACTCTTTATATTCCGGCCCAATACCGATAAAAAAACGACTTTCATCAAACTCTGCACGCTTTATTCTCTGACTAAAACTCGCTTCATATTGCGCTACCAATCTAGCAACAGTGTTATTATGCCCTGAGTAATAAATCAGTACATTATCTGGCACTTTAGTTTTACCAAAGGTTCTACGGTTGTGTCCGTTGATAACTAAACTACGTTCTTTCGGGCGTTCACGAAGTGTAGGATTATAAATTTCACCCCAACTCCATTCTATAGAAATTTCTGTATCATCAATTTCATACACAAAACGATAGCTAAACCCAAGATCTGCTTTAACCCTATCATATTCAACAATATGACGGAATATCTCAATCAGTGCTTCAAACAGATTCGACTTACCCGTACCATTTTTACCAACAAATACATCAATGAAACTATTACCATCGAAACAAATTGAGAAGTCTCGAAGATTTTTGTATTGCGTAATATAGAGTTCTTTTAGGCGCATACAATTTCCTTATACCTGAGCAACTATAGAACCCAGAAGTTCAGACTGCTTAGAATTTAAAGTCTCTATTTTTTCCTCAACAGCATAACAAAGTTGGAGAAGCCTCTTAATATTATTAACTATTCTCAGTTGCTCCTCGATAGGAGGTAATGGTATGGGAAGGCCTGTCAATGCCTTTTGATTAATCTTGGGCATGGTTCCAGATGTTCCCGATGCACGTGAACGTAAAAAGTTTCTAGAAGGCTCGGAACTCATAACGTAATAAATATATTCCGTGTTAATGTGGGGAGAAACTCGAAGCTTCATCATTAAATCTGGATAAATAAAAACTCGAGGCTCCCCTTTATATATGGCAGGCACTCCCACGTACTCGATAGTATTTCCACGTTGAACGAGGATATCTCCATCATTAAGCCAGAGATGTGAATCACTAGGAATGTCTTCATCAATAAATTTGGAGTGCTCACCAATGAAAACTCCAGAAGTTGTTGCACTTAACGTTAAGGAGCGAACGCTAGTTTCATAGTCAACTGCTTTTGGTGAAAATCCATTCTTAGGACCAAAAACAAGTATTTGCCCTAAGGACGTCCATCGCCAATGTTTAGGTATTTCAAATCCTATCGCTTTTGCCAGTTCTCTATTTTCATGCGATACTTTTAACTTCAATTGAATTCGCTCTTCGTGAACTTTTTCTAACAATGAATCAACAGACGAATCACTATCCTGACTGTCTGAAAGATGTCCTGTAATTGCAAGCTTCAGAATGACTTTACGCAACTCTGTGACATTTTTCCTATCAGTATAAAGGTCGGCAAAATGATCCTGTAAAAACGAAAGACCAACATTTCCAGCGCCCTCAAACAGTTGATTAATTGCTATTTTATGCAAAAAAATACGTTTTTCTTCTCGTTCTATACAGAGTTTTTCCAACTCATTGCAACGCATCATGAGATTGTCAATACAAGAAACTATACGGCACTGCTCTTTTAATGGGGGTATAGGAATAGGCAGCTCCAAAAATTTGGCGATAGACACCCCACCGATAATACCAGTCATAGACTCACTGAAGAGTCTTCTAAAAATGGGGGATAGGTACAGATACAGAATAAATTTTGACGGAATTCCCCCCAAGGGCTCGTTAGCAAATAACTTGTTACCAAAGCAGATATCTTGTTCTGTGATTCCACACTTTTTGCCTGCACTACCACCTTCCGCACAAATCAAAACAGCACCTTGTGGGGCTACTTTAAATTTCTTCTCTGATTTTGGGATATAAATTCCGTTTTTATAATTGAGTGCATCAAGCCCGTAACCAACATCTTTAGTAGCAATATAAGCCAGACCGTCCACTCCTGTGTATTTAGATTCTTTCTCATTCGCATTAATGCTGTTGCCATTGAAGATAATCCCAATGTTACCGAGACGAGTCCATATCCAATTTTTTGGTACGATATAGGGTACCTGAGCGTGATCAACCTCTAGTAGAGACTTTGGCTTCTTGATCCTCCCAACCTTCAAAAGATGCTGCTTTTCGACTTCAATTTCCTTTAATAACTCACTTGCAGATGAATCATTAGGCTCTTGCTCAACCAGTTTCCCTTGCATAGCTAAATTCAAAATTAATTCGCGAAGTTTAGTAATACCATCTGGTGTGGCAAAAGCAGAATCAAAGTGCCGCTCTAGCAAGTCATGCACAGCTTGATTCATACTTTTGCTCCTAAGCACGCTATTAGCTCTTCTTTTAATGCTTTTTGCGCAGCCTCCAATTGTCGCATAATCACTTGATAGTCATTCATCAAATCCTCTAAATCTTGAGGTGCCTCTTCTACTTTGTACGGGTTTTTGAAATCTAGATTGTAATTACGTTCCGCTAATTTTTCTGCTGACACTTTCCATGCATACTCTGTAACTTTACGGCCCTTACGTGCGGCGCCCCCCCACCATGCTTTTTCTAAGTCAAACTCACCAATGGTTAAAGGCTTAGAACGTGAATAAGATTTGTAGCCTTCTGGGTAAGGATGCTCAAAAAACCATACGTCTTTAGTTGGGCCACCTTTCTCAAAAAATAGAATATTCGTAGCGATACTGGTATAAGGAGCAAAAACTCCTTTTGGTAGACGAACAATAGTATGCAGCTTAAATTCTTCCAGTAACTCTCGTTTTAAGGTAACCTTTACTCCTTCACCAAACAAGAATCCGTCAGGCAAAACTACAGCAGCTCTCCCAGTATCATGCTTTAATAAATGCATAATGAGAGCCATAAATAAATCGGCAGTTTCACGAGTTTGATATTTTTTTAAGAAGTTTGACTCAATCCCATCTTCCTCCATACCACCAAACGGAGGATTGGTAATTATTATGTCTACTCGATCTTTCGGGGTATAACTCTGTAGCTGTCTTGCTAATGTATTGTCGTGGCGGATATTGGTAGGCACATCAATACCATGTAGCATGACATTAGTTAACGCTAACATATGCGGCAGGGGTTTTTTCTCAACACCGTGAATCGTTTCTTGCAGAAGCTGTCTATCTTCATTCTTTTTGATTTGCTGATTCAAATGCTCGATAGCGCATGTAAGGAACCCTGCGGTGCCACAAGCTGGATCAAGGATACTTTCACCCAACTTCGGGTCAATCATATCCACAATAAACTGGGTGACCGCACGTGGAGTGTAGTACTCACCAGCATTACCTGCTGACTGTAAATCGGCCAGAATTTTTTCGTAAATATCGTTAAACAAATGGCGGTCGCCAGATTTATTGAAATCCACATCTTCTTCAATAGTATTTATTACTTGGCGCAACAAAGTGCCCGACTTCATATAGTTGTAAGCATCCTCAAAGACTGACCCCACTACTTTGCCATGTGGTGATACTCCTGCTGCCGTAGCTAATTTCTTTAATGCAGGAAAAAGGTCATTATTAACGAAGTCAATCAGCTCCTCACCAGTGATGCCCTCAGCATCCTTCGCCCAAGAAGACCATCGGAAACGGCTAGGTAATGGCGATTTATAGTTAGGCACAGTAACTTGCCATTCCTGCTCTTTATCATCAAAAATCTTCAGGAAAATCAGCCAAACCATTTGGCTTATGCGCTGGGCATCACCATCGACACCTACGTCTTTGCGCATGATATCCTGAATGGATTTGATAAGGGTAGTTAATGACATAGTATTGCTATCTCCAATAGTTTTTTATCAGGCACTACTTTTTTCGGTGTTATATAACGCCTGTTCAAGTTCGTTTACAGCCTGCTGGTATTGCTTCAAGCCACCAAAAGTGTGAATAATTTCTAATGGTGTGCCAAATCTGGTGAAAGGAGCTATAGTCAGAACCTGCGTTTCTTCAATCTGAGTAACGCCTTCATCTGCATATTTATCGAGAAGCGCTTCCATCACTTTGCGGGCCTGCTCGCCGTATTGCGTAAAGTAATTACGTTTTTTTACTTGCTCAGCACGCTCTCTACGTGTGAGCGGAGGCATATCCCAAGCGATGTGACAGACTAAATCAAAGGGGTCGAACGTTTTTCCTGACTTTCCCCCCACCTCGTCGGCCAAAGCTTCAAAGAACACACCATGTTCAGCCAGCTCTTCGATAATGGCTTGTTTTTTTTCGGCACAACTCCAGCGTCGAAGAAAATCATCTAGTGTAGCGAATTCTTTAGTTATAGCTTTACGAGTGTAGTCTTTTAAAGATTCTGTGATCAGTTTACCGTTGGCATCGAAATACTGCACACGCTCTGCTGTGACTTTTACCGATACATTAGCCACGACATAACGACGCACGACGCCATCCTCGTATTGATTGGATTCATTAATATAACCACCGTTGTGGTCGCTATCGGTCATAGAGTATTCCAAGTCTATATCTCCCACGTCCCCCACACCTTCATCTAGTGAAAAGTCTGGCGAAATAGGTGAACCGGAACCAGAAAGCTCAGACACCTGAATTGGATCACCGTCGAAATCTGGGTCAGCAAAGAGTTCAGTTGCCTTTTTGAAGTCAATGATGGTGAAGTAGTACTTATCGTAATCTTCATTAATGCGAGTACCGCGCCCGATAATCTGCTTAAACTCTGTAATTGACTGGATACGCTGGTCGAGTACAATTAGCTTACAGGTTTGAGCGTCTACACCCGTGGTCATCAACTTAGAAGTGGTAGCTATGACTGGATATTTGCTCTCTGGGAAAATAAAGTTGTCCAGCTCTGCTTTACCTTCTTCGTTGTCACCAGTGATACGCATGATGTACTTACTGTTTTGCGCAACTAAATCGGCATTTTCGTTGACCAATGCTTGACGCATACGGGCGGCATGATCAATGTTTTCGCAAAAGACAATTGTTTTATCAAAACGGTTGGTTTGCTTTAGAAACTCGGTTATTTTTTTCGCGACCAAGTCCGTGCGTTGCTCTAACACCAGAGTTTTATCAAAATCCTTCTGATTATAAATACGGTCTTCAATTTCATTTCCGTGTTTATCAATCATGCCTTTATCGGGCCGCCAACCAATCAAATCTCTATCTAGGTCGATGCGAACTACTTTGTAAGGTGCTAGAAAACCATCATCAATACCTTGGCGCAGACTATAGGTATAAATCGGCTCACTAAAGTAATCGATATTCGAAACTTCTTTAGTTTCCTTTGGTGTTGCTGTAAGACCTATCTGCGTAGCAGAAGAAAAGTACTCAAGAATATCTCTCCAAGCTGAATCTGCTGCTGCACTACCACGATGGCACTCGTCAATGACAATAAGATCAAAGAAGTCTGAGCTAAATTGTTTGTAGATATTTTTCTCTTCTTCATTACCACTGACGGCCTGATAGAGAGATAAATAGATTTCATAGGATTTATTGACCTGCCGCTTTTGAATCTTAGTCATAGCGGAACCAAATGGTTTGAAGTCGTTGTTCATAGTCTGATCGACCAATATATTTCGGTCTGCCAGGAAAAGAATGCGCTTCTTGGCTTTAGCTCTCCATAACCGCCAGATAATTTGGAAGGCAGTAAAGGTTTTACCCGTACCAGTCGCCATGACTAACAGAATACGGTTTTGCCCTTTGACTATGGCTTCGATGGTTTTATTTATAGCCAGAAGTTGATAATAACGTGGTATCTTATTGCTGCCATCGCTGAAATAATCCTGAGTTACTAGTTCATTTTGCTTCTGACTCAGACCTTTGTGTTCTGCCCAACAATGCCATAATGTTTCAGCCGAAGGAAATTCGTGCAGAGCAAGCTCTCGCTCAATCACACCATCTTGAGATATTTTGTTATGGAACAGAAAGCCATCACCATTAGAACTAAAAACGAATGGAACTTGAAGCATCTCGGCATAGTCTAAGCCTTGCTGAATACCATCGCCCAAGCCGTGGTTGTTATCTTTAGCTTCGATAACTGCGATAGGGATGTTGGGTTTATAAAAAAGAACATAGTCAGCGCGTTTGAGCTTAGCACGGGTATGCAACTTACCACGGACGACAATCCGGCCTTTGGTTATCGGGAATTCTTCACGGATTTGCGTAGCAATATCCCAACCAGACTGTTCGAGCGCAGGCGTAATGAACTTAGTACAGATGTCTCGCTCCGAGAGTTGTTTTTTACTCATATTGCTTACCCATGTATTACCGCTTTTACACGCCGAATTGTTATATTAGCTCAGTCTGCAAACCTGCCACCTTAAGGCGCTGAGTCAAATTGCGCATTTTGCTAAATTCTGTACCAAAGCTGCTTCGCAAACCCACCCCTTCACAAAACTCTTTGGCAGTGATGTTCTTAAGCTCATCAGCATATTTGATCATTTGCAAATGAAGTTCAGCGGTATATTGATTGCGCGGGGCATCCGCCAAAACTTGCTTAATACGCTTGTAAATCTCATTTTCGTTCATTCTTTAGCCTGCAAGACTATGCCACTAGATAATTTAGCTAATTTATATAAAAGCCGAGATGAGCACAAATCCTTTTCCTATATTTATTTAATTTTGTGCATAAAAAAACCACATCCGGAGATGTGTTTTTTTATGCATTTATGGGGTAATTGGCGTTAGGCAATCATCGCTAAAGCCTGTTCCAGCCCACGTTGCTTAATAGCTGCACCTGCACCAAACCATGCAGAATCAAGTCGGTGATCAATACTCATGGCACGACGTTCGTGGTCAATAAATTCTGTCATCGAACAAAGTAATCCATAGGCAGTATCTTTAGCTGAAGAGAGGCTTGCTCCACGCCCCTGTCCATTAAACATTTCCATAGCTTTACTCATGGATTTAGCATTCGGTTCAGGTTTTTCTTTGCTATTGGCTTGGGCTTGAGTAGCAACTTCACGATAAAACTGAATGATGTTGTCATCCTGTTCGGTAATGCTCATCGTTGTGTTATTGAATACCGCATCGAAGTAAGCAGCAGCTTCACTCTGAGTCACTTTACGCTGACTGAGTTGCTTCATTTCATACATGTGTTCATCCCATGCACGCACTGAAATACCAAGTTGTTGCTTGATCTTTTCGGCATCAAACTTGGTACTGTGTGGAACTTTCACGACTCCTGCATTAGAGTTCTGCCCTTTCAAAGCAATCGCCAAAGTGTTGTTGCATACCACACGTATAGATGTAAATTGTGCCGTGGTTGCAAGTGTGCCATCACATGCCGTTGCCAACAAAATATAGCCATTACTCACATCCTTACCTTTCAGTGCTGCCGATTGCCCTGTTCTTGCCAATGCCCAAAATTTACGTCCACCTTTCAGTACACCCGCCGTTTCAAGTTCAAAACCTGATT
Source organism: Acinetobacter sp. GRABPA_MV_2 (assembly GCF_056725885.1). NCBI lineage: Bacteria > Pseudomonadati > Pseudomonadota > Gammaproteobacteria > Moraxellales > Moraxellaceae > Acinetobacter > Acinetobacter sp. GRABPA_MV_2. The sequence goes on along the minus strand of NZ_JBWZNA010000003.1, from coordinate 25,323 downwards.
GCTCTGTCAAATCTTTGTAGAAATGTAGGATTTCCATCGGCTGGACTTCCTGAAAACGTTGGCTGACCACCGATAACGGAGCATGGGTATCTGAGCGATATAAAACCCGTTGTTCCTCGAACGGCATAATAATGCTTTGTCCACGTTCATTCTGTGCCATATAGCTGACATTAGATGATTCAATACGCCAGTCCATGCCTGCCTGTTGTGCCCATACTTCTATCGGCTGATTTGGACTGAGTGGATTGCCTAATCCATGCCACGGGGTATCGCCAACAAATGCCATTGTTTCTACTAAATGTGCCATAAAGTAACCTCTCTATTCACGATAACTAAAATGTAAAAATTGAATTGCTGCATAAAAAAAGGCCTGCGGGGAGCAGGCCAAAACGGGAAGTTTTCTGAAAATGGATTCAATCAGAATGAGTTCATTTAGATGGTATATATCTGAAAGTTTTTTAAATTATTTTTTAGACACACGATGCAACTTTACCGCGCAGTAAATTGACGAGATCATTTTCAGAGATTATGATGACGCTGCTGGCCTACATTGCCAGCCGGCTTTGACAGGCTGATCCGAAAAACACTAAGAGATTATTCTCTTAGTGTGTATCCCTGCGTGCCCCCCTCTGCGGTGGAACGAGAGGGGGACGCGTACGCGCGTGCTGGGATTTTTCGGCCAGTCTGTCAACCCTCTTTCGTTCTGCCACCATTAATCATTAAATCATGTCTGGTAGAACTTCTTATCTATATAGGAGTGGTTACCATGACTAATTTCAATTCCTGTTTTAAGAAATCTTTCCTTCCTTTTGCTGATCTATTCAATGGCAAACCGTTGCGCTCCTGTCTCTTGAAAGGTAAGCCACTCGGCTAATAACAAAACTTTTATACACCAACATAGTCAACTTTTATTCTGCTTATGCTTCACGAAGTAGGGATAAATACGCCCTATGAAAATGTTCCATATGCATTGCAGGCTTTAGGGTTTCAACATTGTGCCCCTTACCAGTCTTCTTGTTTTTTGGCCCCTTCCAGAGCTTAGACAGGAAATAAAAGCTGTTTGGTGTTGTGACATGAAGTGATGGTTAAACCAATCAAGGTGAACACACCTTCACTTCTATATCAATTTCTCAAATACCTAAAACAAGGACATAACAATGAAAGGTAGAATTCTTGATTTTTCAATCCAGACCAATACTGGGATCATTACAGGCGAAGATCACAAACGCTATAGCTTTGTAGGCAGTGAGTGGAAAGAAACTCAAGCACCTGTCCGTGGCTATGAAGTTGATTTTGAAATCAATGCTGAGGGACAAGCAACAGGGGTTTATCTTGAAATAGCAGCCAACCCAACTCCTGCGACAATGAATAAACCAGCTCAAAGTAACTCTTCATACACCTCTCCTGCTACCCACGAAAGTTCACATAAAACCACAGGAGCTTTTAGTAAATGGGAACAAGGTGAAGACAACTATCAACAAGCCATATTTACCTGCTTTAAAAAATTTGCAGATTTTAAAGGCCGTGCAAGACGACGTGAGTTCTGGTATTTCGAACTATTCTGTGTGCTATTAAGCCTACTTTTAAGCTTCATGAATGAAGACTTAGCCACACTCGCCATGCTGATTACATTGATTCCGAATATTGCGGTCAATGTAAGACGGCTACATGACATTGATCGTTCAGGTTGGTGGATGTTGATTGCTCTCGTACCAATTGTAGGCGTTCTACTACTGCTATTTTGGGCTGCCCAAGAAGGTAATCCATCAGCAAATCAATATGGCGAATCACCCAAAGCATAAGTAATCAAGCTATTCCATGACACATCAATAACAACCATCACTTCTGCATTTAATGGAAGTACACGTTTTAGGAAACACTATGAATAATAAAATCATTCTTACTTTGCTCGTAAGTTGTTTAATGCAAGCCTGCACCAAAAATGAATCAACAGACAAGGCCGCTTCAAATACTGCTCAAACTGAAACAGCTAAAGCCAATACAACTGATTCACAACAGTTCATTGAACAAGGCAAAAATGACATTGCCACCTATGGCAAAGAAACTTTACAGTACCTACTTGATCAAAAATCTCCTGATAGTTATACAGCCTTTACGGTGGATAATGTTAGATTCCTGCGCCAGCAATCTCCTGATCTTTTTCTTTACACATGGAACATTCGATTCTTAGACAATCAGTCAGATGATGTTTATGGCTGTGACAACCAGCAACTTTCATGGAACAAGAAAACCAAAGATATTGAATCTACGTTAAATGACGAGTGCTTTAACATCATTGAGCGTGGCAATCATTCTCAAAACCAAAATGAGACAGCTTCCAACGTACCAGAAACCTCACCCGTAAAAGTTGTAGTGGAAGAAAACCCCTACCACTCTTTCATGTCAATCATTAAAGTTCAATCACTGGTAGATGATGTCTCTGTTTCAAATGTCACGGTCAACCGTGGTAATTGCCCTTTATACCAAAAAATAACTACGCCAAGACGACTAGGCTTCGGGCAAACAATGTCCGTAGATACGAACAATTGTGGTCGAGCAAAGATTATTGAAATAGTCGTTTCTACAGATCAAGGAGACTGGAAGTTCGGCTCATAAACTAAACATCATGGGAGGTATAACCTCCCTAGTGTTAATATGCTGCTTTAACCGCTTTCAAGCACTATAAAAATTAGCATCAAGATTGGGTCTAAGGCATTTTAGAATGTCAAAAAGCTCTAAACTTACCCAAAAGCGCTTTATGATTACTCACCTCTTCATGATGCCACTTTAGACTCCACTTCCAATCATTTTGTCTCAAGATACAATCACTACATTGATTACAATGCTGCTGCTTAAATCCCTGCAAGAAATCATGCTCACTATCTTGATCATAAGCTTCGGTTAATGACCACCCACCTCTAGCATAATGATGCTTCAAACACACCAGAGTAATCATTCCTAAAGAGTGCATTCCTAACTGTTGAGCAATCATGCCCGCAGGGTTGTAATGTACAAATAAGTTTTCACAATTCTTCATTACATCAGTTGGATCATAGTTTTGAAGCCCTATTTTTACAAACTGCCCTGCTTTATTTTTCGAATCATCAGGGTCCATCCCTAAGCTCTTAGCTAGATTTTTGAAGAAGGCTTTTTGTTCTTCAGGACTTGAGTCATAAAAAGTCTGCTCTGTATATAATTCTTCAACATGCTCTTCGATTTTATTCAACATCTCTTTCGCATCTGGAAAGAGCTTAAGCACAAGTGCTCTCATTGAAGTCAATTTAGTTGGATCTTTACGAATCTCACTAATATATAAAAAATAAAGCTTTCCTAACTTATGGTAATCAGCACATAAAGATACATAAGCTATAATAGTCTCCATACTTTGAGAGTGCCACTCCTCAAGAAACTCTATAGAATGTTTTGAACCACGCGCAGAATGAACTGTTTTAAATAAATAAAGTAATTGAGCTAGCTCAACAAACAACATGGCAAGTACATCAAATTGACTTTGGCCTATTAACTTATTACAAAGCATAATTAGCTTTTGAAACTCTTTACATACATCGATATATAATTGATGTATCTGTCCATCCATTATCATATATTCAATACTACGGCTATCAAAGTTCGCATTTGAAAAATGTAAAGCATGGAGTTGCTCCAGCTTGATTCTAAATAGCTCTATACGCAACTTACCTATCGCAGTAGTTCCATATATCTTATTACGTACCTCTCTTGCTATTCGAACTAGCATCTCCTTAATTATAAGACGCTCTTTGACTTGTTCATGCTTAATTTCTGTATATGGAGCAGACTCAAACGCTTCAGCATAATAAGATAGAGCCACAAATCTATCTTTCGGAGGAACTATTGGTGACTGAACTATCTGGCTAGCTTGCTCATAAATTGCTATAAAATCTCTCTGCAAAAGAAGTCTATCAAGTTTTACATGATGAGCTTTAAAAAATGCATCACCAATGTCATGAATACACTTATCAATTTCATCAGGTCTGACAACTAAATAGTTCGAAACAGCTTTCTTAATTCCTCTGATGGACAGATAATCCCAACATTGCTTGACTGCTGCGATTAGCTTTAGAAATGAATCATTATTTTTTCGAATGAGCTCATTTTGTATAGGCAGATGTACACTTTTGTTCTCATCATTCGTACTTTCTATCTGCTCTCGAATTTTTTCACTGTCGGTAATAGATACCCAGAACACCCTTTCCAAAGTAACATCAACAACTACCAATACTACTGGTATATTGAACGACAAATAGTATTTAAGTCTTTCAACTTTAATGCTGTGAGACACAAGTTGCCCATCATTGATATATGAGCAATTCTCCTCTCCTTTTACTTGGATTTTAAAAACGTTGTCTTCACCAAGAGCCTTCCCCAACGTATCTTTTATTTCAACCTCATAGTCAATACCATGGTCATCTTGATCTTCTTGGCTGCGAGCGATCCAATGTGCGGGTAATTTATATTCAAAAATACGCCCCGCTTCTTTTCCAATTTCACCAGCGTTCATTTCACAGCCTCATATCTTTAGCTAAAACAGTATAACAACTGAATGCCTTCCGATTGACCATTTTATTTATTTCAAATCCATCTTTTAAACTAGTTCCCTCCTACTAGACTGGTAAAGTTTTACCAGTCAGTAATGAACTTATAGAAACATAGTCGTTGAACTTTTTAATAAAAATTATGCCCACAGCCCTGACACTGGAAATGAGATTGCACTGACGGGGTTGAAGCAGAACCAAATATTGAACCTAACAAACCACCGACTACGGCTCCAGCTAATCCACCCACCAAAGGTGAAATAGGCAAGCTCTTGGATAATGCTGCACCCATCGTGGCAAACGAAGCTGACGATGCCAAACTTTGATTACCTGTCTGTGAACCGCTATTTTGCACTACACGGATGACATGTTCTGAATGGCAGTTTGGACAAGTAATGTTCATAATATATACCTCTGAAATAGAAAAGACTTACCAATGGTGATAAGCCAATAAAGAGAAGATGTTTCTCATCTAGATGGTACATATCTGTATATGATTCTAATTAACGCTGTGACATCCCAAAGGTACGCATCCTCCTAGAGGTCTTCACACGGAGATATTGTTCTTTCTCAGGCCGTGCTAAATAAGATAGCGTTGAACGCATTCTTCGCACCTGATAATCAACCTCGCTATAGATAATGCCAATCCCTAAAGTACCTTGATCCTCATATTGCTTTAAGTACCTACGATCATGGCAATTAAAGTAACATCCTTCATCATCTGTAATATCTTCCCATAACTCCCCCACAGCCTTAGCAATCTTCCATGCACTCGTGCGCTTACGCTCATTAAAGATCAATGCAATATGGCAATGGTAGCCTTTCTTTTCTCCCTGCTCTAATGCCCATACCAACAGCAATACATCCTTTCCATATTCAGATCGCTTGATCTTTCTTCTAAGTATTTCTAAATCATTATCCACCTGTTCAATATCTGGACTAACCACATAGGCTAAATCCACCCGTACCACCAGCACAGCAGAATAGCTTTTCAATATTTCTTCAAGGCGCTTATCAAGCTTGGCAGCATTTAATGTTTCGTTATAACGATGTTGACGTAATTCATTCAGGTGATCGGCTCTAGCTTGATTGAAATAAGCTTGCCAGTCTTTAAAGGTTGTTCGTTTCAAGCGTTTGCAAAATGATAATGAAGTTTCATATTGCAGATCGTAGTCATGGAGCAAACAACAAAAGAGATCGATTAAACATATATAGCTAAAGTCAGGGTTATAGATTTGATCAAAGTCTAAGAGAAGGTCTGTGAAGGTTTCATAAAATGATCTTGGCTGTCTTGTAGCATTAAGACTGGTTTGGATAAAACTTTCAATTTCGATCAGTAATGATGCTTCGTTGATTTCATTTTGGTTTAGGCTTACGTTCATGTTCACTTAGCTGTAGTTGTTTAGGACTACATGAAGTGGCTATGGTGTTATTAATTACCTAAAGGCTTTAAGATCATGATGAAGTGACTTGGTTATTTAATAAGGTTAGGTTAATAGGTTTTAAGTAGATAGATAATAGGGTTATGGATATAGGTTATGATTTATAGATTGGATATTGAATATGTTGGTATGTATTAGTATTAACTAGAATGTATTGGTGGTATTAACTAAGTCATTACACCTAATCCATACCTCATATAGGCAATATGATTTTCCCGATCTGATCGATATGTTCATATATCGATATATGATGTAGTGGTAGTTTTTCTTCTATGATGAATTGCCTAGTTCATGTCAAGTTATCCGATGCCAAAATATACGTTGCATAAATATGAGAGGCGAAGCAAGCTTATTAAATATTGCTTGAAGAGCATAAAAATTAAGGGAGCCTAAGCTCCCATATCTTCAGCGATTATTCAACTTACTCTCAATCCACTGATGGACTTCTAAAGCAGACCAACCAACCCGACCAGTTGTTAAATGTACAGGCTTTGGAAACGTAGGGTCATAACAGCTCAATTTAGAGTTTATAAGTTTGTAAATAGTGGCTCGGCTAATACCTGTAAAGAACACAACTTGCTTTAAACTGATAATTTGATGCATGGTAAAAGTTTCACCAACAAATGTATTCATTCTGAACTCTCCTCAATGATTAGACTGAGCTGATTTCGCTCGAATAATCAGGGAGTTCTGTAAATTAATATCAAGGTTCAACTTTTAGGTATAGGGGCAGACTTAGTTTTTCTTTTAATCACAACTCCTGATTTCTTAGGTGGTAGTACATAAACTTGAGTAGCTGGGACAGTATCTAAAGCTGTTTGATCCTCAACCAGAATATGCTGTTTACTATCAGAAACATCTTCTCCTTCAACAAGATTCTCCACTTCAACCTTGATCCGATTTTGAACTGCTTCCTCTTTAGGTTTTGTTTGTTTGGGTTTATCTGAAACTACATGGCCTTTCAAAAACTGATCCATACTTTTACCACTATGGCCGTTGTCAGACGAAGCCAGATTTTTTAGCACGTCAAATTTCCACCTACACAACAAACCATGTGCTGAATAGAAAGCAGCAAGTTCAGATTTGAAAGATCGTAATGTTTTACTGTCGTGATGCTTGATGTGTATCAAATCTGCCGATCTAGGCAATGATGTAATCATATCCCTTTGACTAACTCTGAGATTCTCATCTTTAAACACTTTAAGATATAATTGTTGTACTGTTGATGCTTTTTTTCTTTCATCGATCTTCAAATCTTTTACTGTTGATGCCTTTTGTCTTTCATCGATCTTCAAATCTTTTATGGAAAGGTACTTCTGCCAGTATTCAATTACTTTTGCTCTAGTTTCCTTAATGTATTCTTTATTTTTTTGTTCATCATAATCGGATAAGGCTTCGGCACTAAAAATCAATGTAATATCTGCATTCAACACTTTGTCTATAAATATGCGTGTACCAATATAAGCAACTAGACTGTCGCCACTTATTTTTCTGGTACGCTTCAGATTTTTTAAAAAGTCCGTGAGCAACGCATTAAATGCAGTAATGTTGTCCTCTGTGGTAAATGCTTTATTCGATTGATAAGAAAACACCAACCGAAAAGCAAACACATCTTGCATGATTGCTTTATTTAAATAGTCCTTTGCTTTAGCTTGATTGCGTTTAACACTGATGGCTTCCTGTTTTTCAACATCAAATAAGGATGGTTCTCCTTCTAAATCACCAACACGATAGCGTTCTACATCTTTATAACGCTCGAGGCTAGACTGAAGGCTAGCTACCCCAGATAGATTTTTCTGAAAGTTCCATGGATTCTCAATGAACAGGTGTAGAAACTCTCTTACCCGCCATCCAACAAAAGCTAGGTCTGCTATTTGTTCTTTTAAGCTAAGACCAAGTTGCTTTAACTGCTGTCCAATATGCAAATACTGCTTTGCTTGCTGTGATAAACATTTCAAGGGCGATTTTTCAATCTGACTTTGTGGCAAGTATTCTTCAATCAATGCCTGAACTGGATTGTGCTGGATCAACCGCATGAAATGCTCAATAGACACTAATAACTGAACAAAGTTCTCTTTCTCTCTCCACTCTATAGGCATCTTCTTTTTATATTGTGAATAAAGTAATGCTAACAACTTTAAGTCGTCCTTGGCCTGCTTCGGCAAATTATTGTTTTTCCAAATATGCTTACTTTCAGCACTGAAGTCCAAATCAATAAAATCATCAATCCCTTTAATGTCCGTTTTGGTCTGATGTCGCCGATGACTGTTACTCTGATTATTAATAGAAGGTCTTTCATTTACGTTAAGTAAAACAGAATTTTCACGATGCCAATCCACATAAAGACTATCAGCTAACTGTTCTAGATTAGGTTTAAGGACAGAATCAACACGATACAAGTAGCTAAGTACCCAGTATCCAAATGCCTGCCTTTCTGACTTAGAACGTGCCTTAATGACATCTTTGTATCTAGGATCCAATGAATGAAACAAACATCCCAAATCTTGTACACCAACTTTCAATGGCTGAGTATTCCAATAAGAATGACCAGCCATCTGTAATTCTAACTCTTGTTGAATACTAGCTCGCACCCTTCCTGTATCCAAAGGATCATGGCCTTTAAACAATAGTACCCACTGCAAAACAAGGCTTGAATTGATTCCCATCTCAATACGGGAATACTCAGCAAGCAACCCATACCGTTCTACCAATAGGTAAAAACAGCCTAGTAATTCGATTCGCTTCCTATCCAAAGCAAACCTCTTTTCCCTAATTGTAGCGTCTTGTGGCGTCAAGGTAATCTCAAAACACATCACACGTAAAGACTTATGTCTTGCTAGAAACTCGTTAAATTGTCTTAGCCCTTCATCAAATTGCTTATAAACATCCTGAGTTAACCCTTCAGTAAGAGGTGCTACTGCTACGGGATCAGTCTTTTTAATATTTCCTGATTCAGCAAATTCTTGTTGTTGGTTTACTTCATCTAACTCAGACTGATTTTCTACCACAGGCTCTACAGTTGAAGTTGTAGGCTCAGTCTGCCCTACATGTACTCTACCCAAATACGTCTCGAAGAAATTAAAAATAGCTTCATGATGAAATGTTTCAATTTGCCACCCTTCTCCCTTTTTCCAAAAAAGAGAATCAGGATACCTATTAAGGTACGCAATATAGGCTTGTACATTCTTACTAAAAAAGTGCGTTTGCTGCGCATATTTAATTAGGCCACGCTCAACACGCAACTCTTCATAGAACTTTATGATCTGATTTAATCTTTGTTGATCACCATGTTCTAGCGCAATCAAAAATTCATCCCGTGTAGGATAGGCTCTGTTGTAAATCAAACCAAGCTGACGTTCCAGATTTTCCAATAGACATATTGTTTCGTAAAAGATGCCCTCATAAATCTCATTGCCACAATCTTTATAGCTTGCCCATCTGTGGTCATGTCTTTTTTTCAAGAGACGGAAAATATCTTCGTTGCTAATCAAATTCACACCTGAATCGTAACTCACAGGTTGATTATCAGCGTGTTTTGGCCTGTCAGTATGCACATCACCCACCTATTCATTCAATACAACTAACTCATCTGTAAAATAAAACATGCTAGTCATTAAAAAGTACATGCATAAACACCTACTATAATAGTAAAAGCAATGTATTTAAACGCGATTAGCCCCAAACTCATTCAAAATAAGGATTAAAATTCCAATAAATTTGCAAATCAAATCCAATATATGAAAGCTATTATTCCAATTATCGAATTGTGGTTTCACGGAAATAAATTTTAATAACAGGCCTGCTGCACTAACACAGCTCCTAGCAAGTATGAGATGCAACAATGCCCTTTATAGATGGTGTAAGAATTGCTCAGGATAAACAGAAAATGAAAGTGTGGCTCAATGAAGTGACTTCTTAAAAGCTCTTAAGCACCAGAAGAATTTAGATCTGCGATATAAATTTTATCCAAATATGGATTTAAAGGTACTATCCAACCTACTTAAGAAAAAAGCATTACGAAGAGAGCTTGAGGTAGGGGTAAGAGTTTAAGACCGCACTCTGAAGAGCATACTCATTTCTATATCAGTCTAATAACGTATCAACAAGGATTAATGCATCTACATTTTGATGTGGGGTATTTTGAGGGGTAAAAGCATAGATAAAAAATAAGCCCTTGTAAAAACAAGGGCTTTTTAAGAATTTTGGCGGAAGCGGTGAGATTCGAACTCACGGAGGACTCACACCCTCGTCGGTTTTCAAGACCGGTGCATTAAACCGCTCTGCCACGCTTCCAACGAGCGCTATAATATAAATAAAAATTGAAGTTGGCAAATCTTTTATTTAATTTTTAATTCAACCGCTCAAAATAAACACAAATCCATTTAAATTTCTGAGTTTTCCGTCTTTTCATAGCGAATTGTATTGATATACCACAGCTTTTTTCCCGATGGCGTGTGTACTTCAATCTCATCATCAACTTCTTTGCCGAGCAATGCGCGAGCCATAGGTGACTCAATCGAGATATGTTGAGGATGATGATCATAAATTTCATCGATTCCCACAATACGTAAAGTTTTTTGCTCCCCTTCTTCATTTTCAATCTCAACCCAAGCGCCAAAGTAAACCTTGCCGTCTTGCTCAGGTGAATAATCAACGATTTTTAATTCTTCTAAGCGTTTTCCTAAATAGCGTACGCGTCGATCAATTTTTCTGAGGAGCTGCTTGTTGTATTGATAATCCGCATTTTCACTGCGGTCCCCTAAGCTTGCAGCCCAGTTTACTTTTTTGGTAATTTCCGGTCGTTCTTCATGCCAAAGTTGTTTTAATTCAGCAACTAATTTGTCATGCCCTGACCGAGTGATTAAGTTAGATTTCATGATAAAAAACCACTGTTCAACAACATATCGCTTACAAGATGTAGCATTTTATACCCTATTTTCTCACATCAGAAGTGTATAAATTTTCTTCCTTAAGAAATTCATGTGGTTATGATGATATATCGAAGTTTTAATTGTACAAAATTTGACATTACTTTTTTTCAATATTATGATGCGCGCAGTTTAAATGTTGAGCATTTTTTAACCCATTCGAAAACTATGTAGATTTTCTACACAGTTTGTTTTTTTCATTTCATGTCATTTTGAATGACGTCATGACTGCCCACCCCTTATTGAATTTATCAACTTTTAGAAGTTATGGCAGCTTTTTGTCTGACTTTTAGGGCATAAATTATCTGTAGCGGAGACAACATGCACAGTAATTCAAGTTCTGGGTCGAGGCTTTGCCTTAACTCTTTATTTTCTTCTCTCCCGTTAAAAGCACTTGCACTCAGTACTATGCTTTTTCCATTTCATAGTCTTAATGCAGGGAAAACCCTACAGTACAATACTGTAGTTAATACAAACACTTTAACTGTTGTTGCGGTAGAAAGCCCGACAACCGTTTTCAAAGAAGATCAGTTTCTACATGGTTTTGGTTACGACTTAGCACGTAATTATGCGCAAAATCTAAATGTAAAGCTGGACTTTAAAATCGTGGCAGACAATGCCACTGCACTTAGATGGGTTCAGCAAGGTAAAGCAAACTTTGCGATGACTACAGCTGGTTTAAGCACAATCGAAAACAAAGGTTTGATGTCTTTTTCTGCAACTTGTGGTGACACAGCGAATTTGCAAAAAAATGGCTTAAATCCTGAGTTAAGTTGGGTATTTAAACAGGCTGATGACCCACTCACTCAGACCGCCAGTGGCTTTGTATGCCAAAGTAAGCAAAATGGTGTGACACAACAGCTTGCCTCTTTTTATAACCGCAATGTGGTGAAACCAGAAGCATGGTCAACCATTCAACGTGACTTAAGTACACGTTTACCGATCTACAAAGCAAGCTTTAAGCAAAGTGCCGCGAAGTATGATCTAGATTGGCATTTACTTGCCGCAATTGGTTATCAAGAGTCATATTTAAAGCCAGAATCTGTTTCTCCCACAGGTGTTCGCGGCTTAATGATGTTAACCAATAGCACTGCTCGAGCAATGGGTGTAAGCAATCGTAGCGATCCTGCTCAGAGTATTCAGGGCGGCGCGAAGTATTACGATTTGATGCTAACTGAATTTGATAATATTCCGTTCCCTGATCGGAACTGGTATGCGCTTGTGGCCTATAACATGGGACCGGGTGCGGTAAGTCAGATTCAGAAGCGCTTGCAATCTCAAGGGAAAGATCCGAATAAATGGGTTAATCTCTATGACTATTTGCAAAGCAATAAAGCGCGAAATGGTCGATATAAGCAAGCAGTTCAATATGTCACTCGTATCCGTGCTTATCTTGAACATATCAAAACGGCACAAACACGAATCAATATCTAATTTTTATTTTTAAAAGTTGATAAATTCATGGTTTGTATCAATAAAAAGCTTACCTCTTCGGGTAAGCTTTTTATATGAATTCTTTTAGGATTAAGCAGTATGCTCTAATACTTTCTTAAACAAATCTTTTTGTTCTTGGCTTGGCTTAGCTGTTTGTAAAGCCATTAATTGAGACATATCGCCCTGAACTTTAATTTTACCAGTCATGAATGCCTGCATAGCAGCAGCCATATCAAACTCTAAGAATACTTTACGTAAAGTTTCAGCATCCATATTTAAAGTTGTTTTGGCATTTGAAGACAAACCTTTTTGGATTTTACCCCCATCTAACGCTAATTCGGTATTTCCAGAAGCATCTGTAACTACTAAATTAATTGCCAAATTCGCAAGAGCGGGTGGCAAATTAAGATCACCTGCTTCAGCAGTTAATTTTTCGACAGTCGCAAACCAATCTTCAGTTAAAAATGCAGGCATGATTCTTCCTCAAATTTATTTGTTCAATTTCTCTGGTTGTCTATCCAGACAACATCATGTGAAGCAATTCTGCTTGTGCGTTGTTATAGCATGTAATTTAAATTTTGGGCTATGACTTTTTGTACGGAACATTCATTTTTTAGTATTTTGATACATTAAAGGCACTTGTTTATAAAGTGCCTTTAACATTGTCTACACTAGCTTTTATTCAGCAGCAAAGCTTAAGTTCACGACATCTAAACGGTTCTTCAGCTCTTCCGGATCTTTAATATCTAGCTCACGCTGAGAATCTAGAGCTTCGAAATCAAACAATTCACGGTCCGCTAGCTGAGACGGAGATACGTTTTGTAACGCCCCGAAAATGCTGTGTAAGCGTTTTGGATATTGTTTATCCCATTCACGTAGCATTTCGTTAAGCATGGCACGCTGTAGGTTTTCCTGCGAACCACAAAGGTTACATGGAATGATTGGGAACTGACGTATCTCGGCATATTTGATAATGTCTTTTTCTTCAACATATGCCAAAGGACGAATCAAAATGTTCTTTTTATCTGACGATAAAAGCTTTGGAGGCATCGCCTTTAAGCTACCGCCATGGAACAAATTCAAGAAGAATGTTGCAATGATGTCATCACGGTGGTGACCTAAAGCAACTTTTGTCGCACCAATCTCTTGTGCAAAGCCATATAAAGAACCACGGCGTAAACGTGAACACACTGCACAGTAAGTTTTACCTTCCGGTGTTAGACGTTTAGTAATGGTATAGGTGTCTTTTTCTAAAATGTAATATGGAATGTTGTTCTCTTCCATATAACGAGGCAAAACATCTTCAGGGAAGCCAGGTTGTTTTTGGTCAAGGTTAACCGCAACCACATCAAAATTGATCGGCGCAATACGCTTAAACTGCAACAAGATATCAAGCAAGGTATAACTGTCTTTACCACCAGACACACACACCATGACCTTATCGCCATCTTCAATCATATTGAAGTCACGAATAGCATGCCCAACTTGACGGCGAAGCTTCTTGAGCAAACGGTAATAGGCCGAGCTTGTTGGAAGTTCAGGCTTAAAATTAAATCCCTGATTGGACTCAACTGGCGCGTACATAGACGAGATATACCCATAAATAAAAATACCGCGCAATTTTATATGATTCAGAAGAGAATCGCATTAAAAGAATAGTTTCAATTCTTGAAGTCGTCACATTGCTCGTGCATGATGCAACAGACACGCTCTAATTTTGACTATAGCGTTCAAATTTTGTGCAAAATGCTTACTTTTTGGACTTTTCCACAGTTTTCCACAAAACCTGTGGATAAAATTGTGGATTTCTTCGTACTTGACAAACTGTTTTGACCTTCTGTTAAGGGTTCTATTTAAATTGATCATTTTTTAACCAATGTTTTTTACTATTAATTATCAATAAGTTAATCATGTCAATAGAATCATTTTAAAAAAATTTTTTAATTTTTTTTGATGAGCATTCGAACAAATCAGCTTGATTTTTTGAAAGAGTCGAAATAAAAAAAATTACACAAAACTTCTTTAAGTAATATTTTTTGATAAACTCTTTGGCAAGTTTTAAATACCTTAAAATTGTGAATAACATAAAATGAAAAATTCGGTTCAATTTCTTATTTCTTGTTTGCTGGGGATGACCACTTTTACGGTCGGCATAACTTCGAGTTCAGCAGGTCAAATGTATATTTACCAAGATAAAAACGGTAGTACATTGCTCACCAACCGAAAAAGCTATGACCAATCTCTAAAAAAAGTAAAAGTAACCTATTATCCCGATAGCAATATTCACAGTTATACAAACTGGGGAGCATCAGAAGCTTCTGTTCTGCCAAGCTATAATAAGAATAAAAATGCTTTTGACCACATCATTAAACAAGCTGCACAACAACATGGTGTTTCGGAAGGTCTAATTAAAGCCGTTATGCACACCGAGTCAGGATTTAACGTAAGAGCTCGTTCGCCAGTAGGTGCTCAAGGCTTAATGCAGCTAATGCCTGCGACTGCCCGTCGTTTTAATGTCTCTAACGCGTATGACCCGCAACAAAATATTTTTGCTGGTGCTAAATATTTAAGCTGGTTGCTCAAGCGTTTTAATGGAAACACACAAATGGCACTTGCGGCTTACAATGCAGGTGAAGGTAACGTTGATAAATATGGTGGTATTCCCCCTTTCCGTGAAACACAAGATTATGTACGCCGTGTGACAAGCCGATATCAAAACTTATATGCATCTGGAACAGGCTTTTCATCTTTTACGAATGCTTCAGCACAAACTGTTTCCCATTCTTCTAATTTTGCAGAAAATACAACAGCACAAATCTCAGCACCAGCACCTAAATATTCATCTTCTCGTCAAATTGTGACTTTACCTGACGGCACCTATACAGATGCACCGACAGGCACTTATGTTACAAACAATGCCACTGCAATTGCCCATATACGAATTGAATAAATAATGAAGAAGAACTGTTACTCACAGTTCTATTCCAACGATTCTCTATGTTTTAAATTGTAATGATCTATTACCTGATCTTTACCATTTTGACGATTTTAGCCATTAATTCTTTAATTTTAGGCACATTCTGCTACGTGAAAGAATGTATCAATTCCTTATTTTTTTCTTGAATTTTTTGCCCAAGCCCCGCATATTAGCTGCATGATTTAGAGTTTATAAATCAGATAACATTTTATTTATAAGAGGATTTTCTCAATGATGCGGATTGGTTTGTTTTTGCTTACCAACCTCGCGGTACTGGTTGTAGCTGGCATTATTTTGTCACTCTTCGGTGTCGGTAGTTACCATGGCGCGGGTGGCTTGAATCTAGGCAACCTTTTAGTGATCTGTTTTGTGTTTGGTATGGTGGGATCTTTAATCTCGTTATTCATGTCAAAATGGATGGCTAAGAAAACGACCGGTACAGAACTGATCGACCCGAATGCTCCTCGTAACCAAGCTGAAAGCTGGTTATTGCAAACAGTCGCTGAACTTTCTCAACGTGCTGGTATCAACATGCCAGAGGTTGGTATTTTTCCATCATATCAATCCAATGCCTTTGCAACAGGCTGGAACAAAAATGATGCCTTAGTTGCCGTTTCCACCGGCTTACTTGAGCGTATGAACAAAGATGAGCTACGTGCTGTGCTTGCGCACGAGATTGGTCACGTTGCGAATGGTGACATGGTCACCCTAGCGCTCATCCAAGGTGTTGTGAACGCCTTTGTTATGTTCTTTGCTCGTGTCGTTGGTGACTTTATTGACCGTAATGTTTTTGGTCGTCAAGACGATGAAGCCCCAGGTATGGGTTACTTCATTATTACCATGGTATTGGATATCGTCTTTGGTATTCTCGCATCTGCCATTGTGATGTGGTTCTCTCGTTATCGTGAATACCGTGCTGATGAAGCAGGTGCACGTTTAGCAGGTAAACAAGCAATGATTTCTGCATTATTACGTCTACAAGCTGAGACTGAAATGCCAGATCAAATGCCAAAAGAAATGAAAGCCTTCGCAATTGCGGAAGGTAAAGAACAAGGCTTTAGTTTAGCTGCTTTGTTCCAAACCCACCCAACAATTGAACAACGTGTGGCAGCTTTACATCAATTAGATTGCCCATAAAACGTTTAATGTAAAAATAAAGCCTCCAAATGGAGGCTTTATTTTTTATTACATTGTTTGATAGAGACCCCAGAGATAACTTGCGCCCCACCAAACAGCCAAGCCAATTAAAAGCAGTACAAGTGCACCTACTAAATCAGGAATATGCAACCATAACCAACTGACAACAGGATTGCGCCAAAAAGCTGAATGCTGTTGCTTCTTTTCAAGCTTTTCATGCAAATAGGGATGAACAACATGGATATCGCTCTGAATCGCATATTCTTCGCGTATATGCGTGTGAACTACATCTAATGCTTTTCGACTTGGTCTTATAAAAATATCAAAAATAGTCCCAGCCACAGGAACAAATCCGACTACTGCATCTACAACGGCCAGTTTGATGACTGGAGTCAACTTATGCTGAGGCACACCAATTTGTTTGGCTTTATAGATGGCATAACAGGTCAATGCGAAACCAGCGACATCACCTGCAATCGGAATCGTACTCAGCGCAGCATCGGCACCAATACCTTGCTTTGTAAAAGGAATGCGAACCGCACTATCCATCATGGTGGCAAACTTGGCCAGATCTCGTTCTAGTGCGATGACCTGTTGCTCTGTTAATTTTTTTTCTTGGGGCATTTAAATCAAATATATAAAGAGAAAGTTAATCTTAATATACTTGATTTGATGCCTTTTTTTAAATTGTTTACTTTTAACTAGTAGCTTTCGATCTAAACAGCGACCGCAGTAACACGTACATGACTGGAATAAAGAAAAGAACCAGTACTGTACCAAACATAACGCCACCTAAAATACTAATACCGATTTCTTGACGACTTACAGCTCCTGCACCTTGCGCAAATACAAGAGGAATCACACCTGCACCAAAAGCCAAAGATGTCATTAAAATCGGTCTTAAACGTAAGCTCGCGCCTTCTAAAGCTGCTTCAATTGCACTCTTACCTTTTTCTTGCGCCAAGGCAGCAAACTCAACAATTAAAATTGCATTTTTACAAGACAATCCAATTGTGGTTAATAGCGCAATTTGGAAATACACATCATTTGGTAGACCAAAAATATAAGAGAAAATGACACTTCCTCCCACACCAAGCGGAATAGAGGTCATCACGGCAGCGGGAATGCTTAGACTTTCATAGAGTGCAGCTAAACATAAGAAGATAAAGCCTGCCGAGATTAAATATAACCACACGGCCTGATTTGTCGACTTCTGTTCTTCAAAAGATAAACCTGTCCACGCCAAGCCAACATCCTTTTGCTGATTTACAAGTTGTTCAACATCTTGCATTGCCTGACCAGAGCTACTACCACTCGCAACATCAGCTTGAAGTTGTAATGCACTATAACCCATATAGCGTTTTACAATTTCAGGAGCACCGCCCCAACTGAAGTTAGCAAATGAGCTAAAAGGCACCATCTCATTTTGATTATTACGTACAGACCAATTATATAAATCTTCCGGTTTTGATCTGAACTCGGCATCACCTTGAATCATAACGCGTTTGATACGACCACGATCAATAAAGTCATTCACATACGTTCCACCCCATGCACTCGACAAAGTGTTGTTAATCGCGGGGAGCTCTAATCCATTTGCTAATGCTTGTTTCTGATCAATTTTGATATTGAGGTTTGCTTTACTGTTAGTAGATTGCTTATCAAAGTTCTCAAAACTTGAATAGCTTTTACTCTGCGTTTGCAACTGACGGAAGGTGTTATCTAGAAAATCTTGTCCTTGACCATTTAAATCCTGAATCCATAAATCCAGACCATCGGTTTGACCCAAACCATTGACTGAAGCGGGTAATGTCACATTAATTTGTGCATTATTAAATTGACTAAAATATTTCATCGCACGCTTTTGAATAGCGTCAGCTGAATTTTCCTTACCAGTACGCACATCCCAAGGTTTTAAGGCAATAAATCCCTGTGCCAAGTTCTGGCCTGTACCAGAATAATTCCGTCCATAGCGGATTAAAACCAGATCCACATTCTTATCTTCTTGAGTTAAGAAATATTGGCGGACTTGTTCTCCAATTTTTTGACTTTGCGAGATTGGCGCACTATCAACAAGCTTAATTTGAACGCTTAAAATGCCTTGGTCTTCTTTAGGAATAAATCCACTTTTTAAGCCGTTATAGAACAGTGCAAAAACAGCAATCAAAGCCACAAAAATCACGATAACCGATTTACTGTAACGAATGCTTGTCTGGACGATCTTGATATATTGATTTTTAAGTTGATCAATTTTTTTGTTAAACCAAACCGCCCAACGCTTAGACTCTGGATTAGGCTTTAAAATTAAGGCACATAAAGCAGGCGTTAACACTAATGCCACGACGAGTGATAACGCCATAGCGGCAACTAAAGTAATAGAAAACTGACGGTAAATCACGCCAATTGAGCCACCTAAAAACGACATTGGAATAAAAACAGCAGTTAAAACCAATGTAATTCCGACTAAGGCACTACTAATTTCTCCCATTGACTCAATGGCTGCTTCTTTTGGTGTTAAATGCTGTTCATGCATGAGCCGTTCAACATTCTCAACCACCACAATCGCATCATCTACTAGCAAACCAATGGCGAGCACCAATGCAAACAGCGTCAAGGTGTTAATACTAAAACCGAGCACATATAAAACAGCAAAAGTTCCCAAAATAACCACAGGAACGGTAATACTTGGAATGAGTGTAGCTCGCCAGCTTTGCAAGAACAGGAACATCACCAAAATAACTAAAATAATGGCTTCAATAAGCGTCTTTACAACTTCCTTAATAGACTCTTGGACAAACGGCGTATTATCTCGTGGATAAACAATTTTATAGCCAGCAGGTAGCTTGGTTGTAAGCTGATCTAGAGTTTGATGGATGAGTTTCGAGGTCTGAATCGCATTCGCCCCCGAAGATAACGAAATACCTAAACCAGCGGCTGGATAACCATTAATAGTATTAAAAGACTGATAATTTTCTGCCCCCAACTCGACTCTAGCAATATCTTTTAAGTAGACATAGCTCGCTGTCTGATTTGCTTTCAGTACAATATTTTTAAAATCTTCGACTGTTTTTAGTCGAGATCCTGCGGTGACCTTTGTATTTAAATATTGTCCATCAATGACGGGTAAATCACCGATTGCACCTGCAGCAACTTGTGTATTTTGAGCAGTGATTGCATTCGCTACATCACTTGGCATTAAATTATATTGTTTTAATTTCTCTGGATTAAGCCAGATTCGCATTGCATATTGCGAACCGAAAACATCTGACTCACCCACCCCTTCAATACGGTTCAGGTCATCTACCACATGCGTACTCAAATAGTCCGATAGCTCAATATTGCCCGATTTACTAGTTGAGTCATATAAACCTACCACCATAAAAGTATCGCCGAGCGACTTACTCACAGTCACCCCTTGGCGTTGTACCTCATCGGGTAAACGTCTTATGACGCCACTAATACTATTTTGTACTTGGACCTGTGCTGTATCTGGATTTGTTCCATTCTCAAAACTAATGGTAATTCGGCTACGTCCTGATGAATCACTGGTAGAGCTGAAATAAAGTAAATTATCAATACCTTGTATTTGCTGTTCTAATATCTGAGTAACACTTTGCTCAACCGTTTGTGCATCTGCACCACTATAACTTGCCGATACTGTAATTTTAGGAGGGGCAATATCAGGATAGCGCTCTACGGGTAAATTCAGCACCGAGAAAATACCAAATGCCATAACAATAATTGCTAGTACACTGGCAAAAATGGGACGCTGAATAAAAAATTTAGATAGCATGGCTGCTCAGAATTAGGTCGTCAATTAACAGGTGGCAATACCAAATTTGGCCTCTTGATCATCAACGAGTGATATAAAAAAGACAAGTAGAATTAACACAATAAATGCAATTAGAACAAAAACAAAGCAAGAACTCGCATTTCCTACAAACCCATAAACAAGGTTTTAACAAGTGTCACTGAAAATTCATGAATTCTTCATGATCACGTCAATTTCAAGCATCAGACTAAATACGTTTCGACTAAAACAATATGAGTAGAATTATGTTTAAAAGAGCACTTTTATGCTTAAGTTTAATTAGCTTGGTGGGTTGTAATGATGACGATAAAACTGAAAACTCACCAACCACACCAGAATATCAACTTCCTAAAATTTTAGTAGTAGGACACCGTGGCGCAAGCGCTTTACGTCCAGAACACACGTTAGCTTCATACCAGAAAGCCATTGATGATGGTGCAGATTTCATTGAACCTGATCTAGTTTCTACAAAAGATGGCGTATTGGTTACTCGCCATGAAAATGAGATTGGTGGAACAACCAATGTAAGCACTTTAAGCCAGTTTGCAGATCGTAAAACAACAAAAAATATTGATGGTAAAGACTTAACAGGCTGGTTTACAGAAGACTTCACTTTAAGTGAATTACAGCAGCTTAAAGCACGTGAACGTATTCCAGAGTTCCGCCCAGCAAACACCACCTATAATGACCTTTACCCTGTTCCGACGCTAGAACAAGTGATTGAGCTGGCTGAAGCAAATTATAAGAAAACAGGAAAAATTATTGGTTTATATATTGAGACTAAACATCCGACTTACTTTAAAAATCGTAATCTTGCAATGGAAGACACTCTTCTTAAAACCTTAGCCAAATACGAATATACACGTGATATTGCACCTGTCTATTTACAGTCGTTTGAAGTTCAAAACTTAAAAGATTTAAAAAGGGAGCTCGACCTTCATAAAACGATTAAACATGCGCAAATCATTCAATTATATGATGCTAAAATCTCTCAACCAGCCGACTTCGTTGAATCGGGAGAAACTAAAACTTATGCTGATTTAGCCACAGCACAAGGCTTAAAAGATGTCGCTAAATATGCAAATGGTGTAGGACCAAGTAAAGGTTATATTCTAAACTTTAATGACAATGGTTCAGTCCAAACGACTTCGTTTATTTCTGATGCTCATGCAGCTGGGTTAAAAGTACACCCTTATACTTTCCGTCCAGAAAACAACTTTTTACCAACGCCTTTAAAATGTAGTCAAGATAAACCTGCGGAGCGCTGTCCATCTGGTGCTTTAAAAGAGTTTGAAGCCTATTTCAAAGCGGGTGTTGATGGAGTCTTTACAGATGACCCAGCACTTGGCCGTGAAGCGGTCATCAATTTTGAAAAAGCTGCAAAATAAATAAGCTTACTAATAAAAAACAGGGCAATAAATGCCCTGTTTTTTTATTTCTCTACAACATTATCAAAATAAAGCGGGATCCACTGATATTGCTCAGTATTTACTTTATAAACATGACCAATGCCTGGGAATGGTAAATGTGGTGCTGCAACCCATTGTTGCTTATTTGAAATTTCTGCAAACATTTTTAGACGAGTATTAATTGCCTGCTCAGAATTCACATCAAAATCTACCCCAGTTTTTGGAGCATCAAATTGCAATGAATGTGAGTGGACAATGTCTCCAACAAAAATGATTTGCTGATCATTACTTTTTAAGCGGAAGCTATGATGGCCTGGTGTATGACCGCGCGTATCGATCACTTCAAAACCTTGAATGACATCGCCGTCTTTAAATGTCTTGAATGCTTTTTTCGCTTGATATGGAGCAAGAGCAGTTTTTACGTTTTTAACAGTACCCAAATAACTTTCTTTTTTGTCTGCTGGCACTGTTTTTTCAGACGCTGGATTTAACCAGTAATTAGCTTCACGCTCATGTGCATATACAGTTGCATTTGGAAATACGGCTTTTCCATTTTGAGCAATACCACACACATGGTCTGGGTGTAGATGAGTAAGTAAGACAGTTTTTACATCAGCAAGCTTATAACCTGCCAATTCAATATTTTTTGCAATGGAACCAAGTTGCGGGCCAAAACAACTTGCTGCGCCACTGTCTACAAGCGTTAAGCTTTTTCCATCATCAACTAAAAATGCATTTACCGAGGTTTGAATCCCTTTTTCATTAACAGCAGCATATTTCGTTAAGATTTTAGTTTTCTGGGCCTGATTTAAGTTTTTGAATAAATCAGGATTTAAATAAATCGTACCATCAAGCAAAGAAGTTACGCGGTAGTTTCCAAATTGATGGTGATAATATCCTGGTACTTGCGAGGTTGCTGTTGGCTCAGCATAACTTGCATGGATGCTTCCAATTGCAAGGCCCAACGCTACACATAATTTTTTCATCTTTTCTTCTCTATTGAGTTATAAAGTCGAAATCTTTAAAAAAGATTTAATAATTTTTTAAGACCCAAATTATATAATGCATGAAAAGTGTCAGAAATATAAGTATATGAATAGCTATTCTCCCTATAAGGGTAAAAGTGGTCTTAAGCGCATATTAAATGCAACGTGCTACTCTATTTCAGGATTTAAAGCAGCTTATAAAAATGAGGCAGCTTTTCGCCAAATTGTTTTGATAAATATTATTTTGATTCCAGTTAGTTTTTTTCTTGATGTGAGCCGTAGCGAGCATGTATTACTGATTATTGTATGTCTTTTTGCAATGATCGTTGAGCTATTCAACTCGGCTATTGAGGCAGTGGTTGATCGAGTCTCTCTTGAAAAACATCAGCTTTCTAAAAATGCAAAAGATATGGGAAGTGCCGCCCAGTTTGTTGCACTCTCTATCATTGCTATTACCTGGTTAATTATTTTATTAGGCTAAAAAAAACCATGCCTACAAGTAAATAAGCATGGTTGTAACAAAAGAGGAACTTCTAGCTGCTGTTCCTGTTTTTAATATAAAGAATGGAACTTAATTATTTCTTAAAATTACGTGAAAAATAAAAAATCCCTGCATAAGCAGGGATTTTTTTGGTTAAAGCGTTGATGCGTTATTACATCATGCCTAACATCATTATTACCTTATATGAACTACTATGAAGTAACTACTTGAGTTAAGGTCACTCAGTATTTTTTATACTGAACTAGTATGAACTAGCATTACATGACATTACAGAATTTTGTGAGTAAGATTGTGAGTAAGGTCACTCAAAAATAGCGTTACTCACACTTCATGTTAAACGATCTAAAAATCAAACGATTAAAACCAACTGAAAAAGTCTTTCGAGTTGCAGATCATTCAGGTTTATGTTTAGAAATCCGCCCATCTGGTGGTAAGTTCTGGCGCTTCCGTTATCGCTATCTAACTAAAGCAAACATGCTGACAATCGGCCAATATCCAGAAGTTAGTTTAGCAGAAGCTCGTTTAAAAACTCTAGAATTTAGAAAACAATTAGCGAATGGTGTAGATCCATCAAGTTACCAACAAGAAGAACTATTAAAAGCCATTCAAGCAAACACAGGTACATTTAGTTTAGTTGCAGCTGAGTTTCTTGAAACTAAAACTGGACAGCAATCAGAAGAATGGTTTACACGCCGCAAAAGCTATTACAAAAAAGATATATTCCCTATTCTCGGCAATAAGCCAATTCATGAAGTTGATTCGATCGATATTAAAAACGTGCTTGATAGCACTATGGCCAGAATTAGGAAATCAGGTAAAGGGACTGGCGAGGCACGGGGAATTTTCGTAAGGCAAATTATTGGTGAGGTTATGACTTATGCCATTATTACCAAACGAATATCTATTGATCCAACTTATGCTTTAAGAGGATATATCAAGCTTCCAGAAGTTACCCATGCTAGGCCATTAACTGAAACTGAGAAAAAGGAATTATTCCCCAAGCTAAATGCATATGGTGGCTCAAAAAGCACTAGCAATGCTATTAAAGCGGCAACTTATTCTTGGCTTAGATCTATTGAAATCAGACGAGGAAGAAAAGAATTTATTAATTTTGATGATGAAACATGGACTATTCCTGCTGTATCAAGAGCTGAAATTCTTGCTGGCAAACGTAATATGAAAAAGAACAGGATGCATATTGTTCCTTTATCAAAACAGCTTATTGAAATAATAAAAGAACAATTTGAGCTATACCCAAATAGTGAATATATCTTTCCGGGTGAAGATGGTGAGATGATTGGGAAAACTACTCTAAATACAGCATTAGATAATCTGGATATTGATTTTACTATGCATAGCTTAAGAGCTACCGCCTCAACCATTGCTAATGAAAATGGATTTAATCAAGATTGGGTAGAGTTGCAACTTGCACACGTGTCAGATAACAAAACACGTGCTTCATATAACCATGCCCAATGGTTAAACGATCGTAGAAACATGATGCAATGGTGGGCAGATCATGTAGATAGCTGGGCCAGTTAAGAAGCCCTTAAATATTCAATCACTTTCTAAAAAATTGAGAATTAACAAATGAAAAATTGGTCCTACTTTAAAAAAGTCTTGTCTATGAAAGATTCATTTAAAAGTAAATTCAAAGATTTTGCAAAGAATCATCTTTTAATATTTGCATTTGGATGTCTAGGCTTACTTCTATTAATAGGTACAGTAATTATCAATGCATTCTGGGGAGGAGGTGTTTTTTTACAAGTAGCTGATGATAACACAACAGTTAAAGACTATATGGCAGTTTACCTTTCAATGTTAGGAGTCGTTGCAACTTTGTATGCTAGCTTTGTTGTGATTTATGCATATGATGCTTGGAAAGATCAAAAAAACTTTGATACCGATGTAGAGCTGTTGAAACAATGTGATGAAAATCTCTGTCGTTTTAAAAATGATATGGATAGAATTTGCAAGAAGATTATATCAATACATGATGTTTATGATAATAATAAGGAATTCTACATTGCACATTCTTTATATAGAGAACCTTTAGAAACTGAAAACAAATATCTAGATGATTTTATTATTCATCTACAAAGATACCTTGATTATAATAAGCA